>CAZINV010000024.1:2784-9418 GCA_964540685.1 uncultured Ruminococcus sp. | reverse complement strand
GTACAATATACTTATGAGCTTTGCGGTAAATATGAATCCGCTGGCAGAACTATAAAGGGCAGCAGTATGCCATGCCGTGATTTTACAAGATTCGCATATCTTAAATATATGCTTTTTCTTGCAAATTCCAATAGCTATTTAAATGACGCAGAGGTAGAATTCATACAGGAATGTCTGGGAATGGAGGCATCCGCACAGTATCTGAATATGTTTTTGTCTAAGAATAAGATAACTCAGAAAAGTGTTTGTGATACTTTTGTCTTGGTTCTTGAGCTTTTTACAGACGCTGATATGCTGGACGGCGATTCTACAGGGAGCATATCTCTTTTATTTGTTGAAACGATAAATTCATTGGGGCTTATGCTATGCACTTTGGATGGTTCGGCGGATGACTTTCAATTAACTGCAATATCGCAGATAGTTGTAACGCTGCGCTCACAGAGAATTGCAAATTTGCGCTTTTGGCAAAGTCCGCTAAAAAACCGTGCGTCACGTGTGCCTGAAAATTTTATTTCAGGGGAGAATGTATCCTTAAACAGCAAAGATGAAAGCTGCAGCGGGATTACTGCCGACATAACAGAAGAAATACCGGAGACACTTGAAGAACTTATGGAGCAGCTTCATAATCTTACAGGGCTAAAACGTGTAAAGGAAGAGCTTGACACTCTTATAAATCTTGTCAAGGTTAAGAAACTCAGGCAGGAAAGAGGACTTCCTGAACTGTCTCTCTCGCTCCATATGGTTTTTTCGGGAAATCCCGGTACTGGGAAAACAACAGTCGCAAGACTTCTTTCAAAGATATATTCAAAGCTTGGCATTCTCCGCAAAGGGCATCTTGTTGAAACAGATCGCGGGGATCTTGTAAGCGGATATGTGGGTCAGACGGCAATTAAGACTGCTAAGGTGATAGAGAAGGCTATGGGCGGCGTGCTTTTCATAGATGAAGCATATACCCTTACGGCTCATGCAGGCTCCAGTGATTTTGGAATGGAAGCGGTAAATACTCTTTTGAAAGAGATGGAAGACCATAGAGATGATTTTATTGTTATCGCTGCAGGCTATCCGGACGAAATGTCTCAGTTTCTCGAGTCAAATCCGGGACTTCATTCCAGATTCCGAACGGTGATACTTTTTGAAGATTATTCTCCCTTGGAACTGCTTGATATATTCAGAAATATGTGTAAAAGCTATGCGCTTGTTCCAACACGAGAGGCGGAGCTTGCCGTTCTTGACTTCTTTCAGAAACGGTGTGCAGAAAATAATAAAAATTTTGCCAATGCAAGAGATGTGCGCAATTTTGTTGACAGCGCACTTTCCAATCAGGCAAATCGCATTGCCGGAATTGAAGGGGAGATTTCCGATGAAGTGCTAACCTCCCTCGAACTTACAGACGTAGTAAATATTACTCTTAACTGAAGAGGACAGGTACATATGAAAAAACGTCATTTAAGACCTATGCAGACAATAGCATTGGGGTTTGCGCTTATAATTTTAGCGGGAACAGTTTTACTGATGCTGCCTATATCCCAGAAGCCAGGCAAAGATTTGCCATTTTATGACGCTCTGTTCACGTCAACGAGCGCCGTCTGCGTCACAGGGCTTCTTGTTGCCGATTCCGCAGATACATTCACTGCTTTTGGACAGACAGTTATCGGATTGCTTATACAGATAGGCGGGCTGGGCATTACCACTATCGGTCTTGGCTTTATAACAATGACAGGCAAAAAGATACGCATGCGTGATAAGGTGCTTCTCCGGGAAGCTCTTAATTATCCGTCAATGATGGGTCTAAAGAGACTTATAAAATGGGCTTTGATAACTACGTTTATAACAGAAGCGGCAGGCGCTGTTTTAAGCTTTTTTGTGTTTATTCAGGATTATCCGTTTTGGCATGCTGCAGGCATAAGCATTTTCCATTCTGTTGCGTCTTTTAATAATGCGGGCTTTGATATTTTAGGCGGCGGCAAGGGGCTTTCAGGCTATATTGATAATATTCCGCTCAACTTGATAACAGCTTTTCTTATTATTGCAGGGGGTCTGGGATTCTTTGTAATAAGTGAAGTTATAAGAAATAGGAACATTCGCAAATGGAGTCTGCATACAAAAACGGTTGTGCTAATGACTGCCGTTCTCATATTTGGAGGAATGCTGCTTCTTAAAATAACGAACGGAAGCATTTCATGGCTTGCAGCGTTTTTTACAAGTGTTTCCGCGAGAACAGCCGGATTTTCAACTTACAATATAGGCAGCTTAAGTAACGCCGGTCTTCTTGTAATGATGGTACTCATGCTCATTGGCGCGGCTCCCGGTTCCACAGGAGGCGGAATAAAGGTTACAAGCATATACATTATGTTCCGTGCGGTTCTGGCGTATCCCTCAGGGCGTTCAGTTACGGCAATGAAGCGCAGAATTTCCTCGGAAACTGTTCATTCTGCTTTTACTATATTTGGCATAGCACTTACGGCAGTATTTCTCTGTACGCTTCTGCTCAGCTTATTTGAACCGGAAATTCCTTTATCCGCTCTGCTATTTGAATCGTTTTCAGCTTATGCAACGGTGGGTCTTAGCACAGGAATTACGGCAGGACTTTGTCTGCCTGCCAAAATATGTCTTATAGTTACCATGTATATGGGACGGCTTGGCTCTTTTACAATTATAAGTCTTTTTGCAAGGAAGCATATACATTATACAGAACTGCCGGAAGGTCGGCTTCCTATTGGATAGGGAAAGGATATTATTATGAAAAAAAAGCAGCGTAAAAAGCTTGTATACGGCATTATCGGGCTTGGAAGATTTGGCTATGCAGTAGCCAAAGAGCTTGTCGCAAACGGATGTGAGCTTATTGTCGTTGATAAAGATGAGGACAGGATAAATAAAGCGTCAGCTTTGACTGATAATGCATATATTATAAATTCACTGACAAGCGAAAGCTTACAGCAGGCGGGAATACATGAGTGTGATGTTGTAATAATCGGAATGGCAGGGCAGATAGATGTATGCATTTTGACAACGTTGTATGTAAAGCGCTTTGGGGTTGGGAGAATTATAGCTAAGGCAAATAGCGAAGAGCATGGAGAAGTACTTGAAATGATGGGCGCAGAGGTAGTATATCCTGAACGCGATATGGGAATAAGGCTTGCTAATAAGCTCCTTGCGCCGAATCTTCTGGAATATATTCAGCTTAGCAATGATATAAACATTATGGAAATAGAGGTTACTGAAAGAATTTCAGGGCACAGCGTTTTGTCACTGAATATTCGCAGGAATTACCAGCTGAATATTGTTGCTATAAAGCATGAAAACAGTGTTCTTATCGACTTTGAGCCGAGCTTCACGTTCAGCACAGGAGATACCATTACGGTTATTGGACGAAAGGAAAATATAGAGCGCTTTGAATCATCGCTTTAAATGTTCAAGTCAATAATGTGAGACAAAAAACGGATCAGTACGCTTTTATACCGATCCGTTTGTTTTATGCTTTTTTGTTTTTATTTTTGTCGCTGTTCGGCTCTCTGTGATAAAATACAGGGTCGGAGCGCTTCCATGCTTTCTTATGATTTAAATTTTTATCATTTGAATCAAGAGATTTCCTCGGAACAATGTGCACCGCATTTACAGCTCTTTGTTTTTGCCTTGCGGAGTAAGAAGAGTAGATGCACAAGATTATATATGCTGCCGATATAAGAGATGCAAAAATTAAACTTATATGAAATGTGGAGCCCATGCCAGATTCGGTAAAGAATGTAATGAAAGCGGATGCATTGTGCTTTATAAAAGATCTGTCTACATCGCTTACTGCTACAAGCGGAGTGCTTGCGATAACTTCTCCTGAAAATTTAAGTTCAAGCTGACCCAGAACGTCTCCCTTTTTTATAGGAGCGGAGATTTCTTCATTGTATGTGGGAACTTTTTGTATTGCTGAAGTATCAACATCTTTGCACCACAGCATTGTAATTGAATCCTCAGGCTTTACCAAAACAAAATTATTGTCGCTTGCTCCGGAGACGGGAATTTCGGCGATTTCCATATCGCTGCTTATAATTGTGGTGTACTGAAAGCTTGAAAACGCCCAATCAAAAAGCTCTGTTGCATCTTCGATGTGAAAATACTGCAGGTTTCCGTCTTCATCTTCAAACGGAGCGCCAAGCAGTATTACTACATATGTTATGCCGTCACGTGTTGCAAGCGTTATAATGTTTCTGCCGTATTTATTCAGATTTCCAGTCTTAATACCATGAGCGCCTTCATAATAGAAAAGATTTTCCTCTTCTGTCATTGTGTTGGAATGCTGCCAAGCCCAGCCGTTAAGAGCATATGAGACGGTCAGACTTTTTGACATTGTATTATATGAATCGGTAGTTGCAATTTCGCGGAATCTCGGGATCTCTTCCAGAGCGTATTTAGTTATTGCCATCATATCACGGGCAGTGGTTATCTGGTACTGATCATAAAGTCCTGTAGGATTTGTAAAGTGAGTGCCTGTGCAGCCTATATCAGCGGCTTTCTGATTCATCATTCCAACAAAATCTTCTATGTTTCCGTTTCCTATGTAATTTGCAAGCATATATGCGGCGTCGCAGCCTGATGTAAGCATCATGCCGTAGAGGCATTCCGTTACCGTAAGTGTATCTCCTGCGCCTATGTTTGCATAGCGAATGTCATCGCTGTCTTCATAAGTACTAAAATATGACGATGGGTCAACAGCAGCGGTTATCGTAGTATGATCTATGTCCTCACAGTTTTCCATTACAATAATAGCAGTCATTATTTGGGCAAGGTGAGCAGGCATTTCCTGATGGTCTATATTCTTTTCATAGATAACCGTATCGGAATCAAGGTTCATGATGATTCCGGCGCTGCTGTTTATGGTGAACGGAGGAGTAAATGTATATGCGTCTGCATTTATTGAAGAAGGGATAATCATACTTAGAATCATGCTGAGTATAAGTATCGGCAAAACGGTTTTGCGAAAAATTTTCATTATTACAACAACCTTTCTTTTATTACACGAGTAAAAAGGCGCTGAAAATCCTTTCGACTCTTTTCTATCTTATTATATCAAAAAAAAGCGGATTCGGGAAGACTTTTTTTAAAAAAATATATTTACCTTTTTCCGAAAATATGATAAAATAGCTTTAAAGAGATGACATTGCTTTTTTTCACGGTATTTTTTAGATGAGGAGGAACAAACGATGGTTTATGTAACAGGAGATACACACGGAGATTATGAGCGATTCAGCGATCCGCTTCTCAAAAAGCTAGAGGAGGAGGATGTCCTTATAATATGCGGTGATTTTGGATTTATATGGGATGGTTCCCATCAGGAAAATATGGTGCTAAAGAAGCTGTCCCAGAAGAAATATACTATAGCATTTGTAGACGGCTGCCATGAGAACTTTGACCTGCTGGAGAGAAATTATCCTCTTAATAGGTGGATGGGCGGCATTGTGCGTCAGATATCGCCTAATATAGTTCATCTTCAAAGGGGAGAGATATATACAATTGAAGGCGATACATACTTCACTTTCGGAGGCGGGCACAGTCAGGATATAGAATACCGTACCGAAACCGGGAATTGGTGGAAACAGGAGCATCCTACCCATGATGAAATCCGTCATGCCATATATAAGCTTCAGGAGAGTAAATCAAAAGTGGATTATATCATAACCCATGAGCCGCCTGCATCTCTAAAAGACTGCCTTGGTGTAGATGTGCAGCAGCGTCTGGAAATACATACGTTTTTTGAAGACATAATAAAAGAATGCGAGTATAAGAAGTGGTTTTTTGGGAAATGCCATATGGACAGGTTTATACCTTTGAAATATTATGCGTTATTTGAAGAGGTAATTCCGGTAGAACCAAGGAAAAAAAGAGGGCTTATGCGCCGTAAGGATTAATTTTTAAAAGACTGGGCTGAACGTTTTATTGCGTCAGCCCGCTTTTTTTAAACACTCACAAATTCAGCGTTTGCGTATCCTGTAATTCCTTGATAGAAAATCACGTACCAGTTGTCTGTTCTTCCGTAGACTGTAACGTTTGCTCCGTCAGGCACCGAGCCTATTATCTGACTATTTACCGACGGATATTTTCTTATATTGAGGTTGCTCCCTCCTGCCGTTACAATGCCCATTCTAACGGGACCGGCGTTTATAAACGGAATGCCGAAATAATCGCAGAGAGATTCTACAAGGTTAATTGCAATGTTAGTCAGGTTGTTTTTTATCCATTCCGCGTCTTGAACATTGTCATGATATCCTATTTCGCATAAAACTGCCGTTGCTCTTGTTTGGGTAACTTCTCCAAGAGATGTGGTAGGTCGTGCATTGCTTTTATCAGGAAGAGGGTATATCATTTTGAAGTTATTCGCAGTAATTGCAGCAAGACGTTCGCTGTCACGGCTGTTTGGCGAATAATATATATCAATTCCGCGAAGATCGCCTGAAAGCGATTCAGGGGCTGCATTACTGTGAAGCGCAAAGTGAACGTCATAGTTTCCGGCGTTAGAGTCGGATATTGCTCCTGCCGCTCCCCGTTCCGGATCGTTTCTTCTGTATTCAATGCCGCTTGCACGGAGATACGGTTCCATGCGGTCGGCGATTCGGTTCATATAAAGCTCTTCGTTTCCGCCGTTTAC
>CAZINV010000024.1:0-2774 GCA_964540685.1 uncultured Ruminococcus sp. | reverse complement strand
GGGCTTAAAAATACACTTGGCATTTTTCCTGGAAGCCTCTTTTCCTGTTGGTACAGGCATGTTTATTTTGCCTGTTCTTTACAGTTTATGCGTCATGAAGAAGGCATGTTACTTTTCATTCAGCATTAGTATAAGCTTATTTGGCGGTGCATAGGGCTATATTCTCTTTCCCAGTTTTTCAGAATACTCATCTCTGAAAGCATCAAATCTATTCTCATCAATAGCATCGCGGATTTTTTCCATAAGAGTGTTATAGAAGTAAAGATTATGCTGTACCGCAAGTCTGCCTGCAAGCTGCTCATTTGCCTTGAATAAATGGCGTACATATGCACGGGAGAAGTTTTTGCAGGCAGGGCAGCTGCATTTTGGGTCAAGCGGCAAGGAGTCAGTCTTGTATTTCTCATTTGTAATGTGAAGGATACCGTCCCATGTGAATACAGTTCATGACGGGCATTTCGGCTGGGCATTACGCAGTCGAACATATCCACACCGCGCCATACAGCTTCTATAATGTTCTGCGGAGTACCGACTCCCATCAGATAACGCGGTCTGTCTTTAGGCATAAAAGGTTCTATTTCTTCTATAATATGATACATAACGTCAGTAGGTTCTCCCACTGCAAGACCGCCGATAGCATAGCCATCCAGTCCGAATTGAGCAATTTCCTTCATGTGAGATACTCTTAGCTCATCAAATGTACCGCCTTGATTTATTCCAAAAAGCATTTGCTTTGGATTTATAGTTTCCTCTTGTGCGTTAAGTCTTGCCATCTCCTTTTGACAGCGTTCAAGCCAGCGCACTGTTCTTGCGCAGGAGTCCTTTACATATTTGAATGGGGAAGGATTTTCTATACATTCATCAAACGCCATAGCAATAGTGGACGCAAGGTTTGACTGTATTTGCATACTTTCTTCCGGTCCCATAAATATACGCGCTCCGTCAATGTGAGACTGAAAGTATACGCCTTCTTCTTTTATACGTCTTAGCTTTGACAGAGAAAAGACCTGAAATCCTCCGCTGTCCGTGAGAATTGGACCTTTCCAGTTCATAAATTTGTGAAGTCCGCCCATTGTGCGAATAAGTTTATCTCCGGGTCTGAGATGAAGGTGATATGTATTGCAAAGCTCTACCTGGCATTTAAGATCTTTGAGGTCAACTGAAGAAATGCCGCCTTTTATAGCTGCGGCAGTTCCCACATTCATGAAAAACGGCGACTGTATAGTGCCGTGTACTGTTTCAAATACGCCTCTTCTTGCGTTTCCGTCTTTTTTTAGCAGGGTAAACATTCTTTAATCCTCCGTATCATAAAATACACATAGCATCGCCGAAGCTGAAAAACCTGTATTTTTCCTTTACAGCTATTTTATATGCATTCATAGTTTTGTCATAGCCAAGAAAGGCGGATACAAGCATAATAAGCGTACTTTCCGGCAGATGAAAATTTGTGATAAGTCCGTCAAGCACCTTGAATTTATATCCCGGATAAATAAAAATATCTGTATATCCCTCGTCAGCGCAGATTTTGCCGTCATGATATGCGGCAACAGCTTCAAGCGTTCTGCAGGATGTTGTCCCAACTGCAATGACACGGCCTCCGTTTTCCTTTGTATGTCTTATTTTTTCAGCAGTTTCTTCAGGAAGCATATAATGCTCGCTGTGCATCTTGTGCTTCATAACATCATCTTCTTTAACAGGACGGAATGTCCCCAGCCCTACATGAAGCGTAACATATGCAAGCTCTACTCCCTTTGCTTCAAGATTCTGCAGCATTTCTTTTGTGAAATGAAGTCCGGCAGTAGGCGCGGCGGCAGAACCTATCTCACGGGAGTATACTGTTTGATATCTTTCCTTATCCTCCAGTTTTGTTTTAATATAAGGCGGAAGCGGCATTTGACCTATCTCTTCAAGGACGTTATAGAAGTTTCCATCACAGGAGAAACGGGCAATGCGGTTGCCGTCATCTTTTACTTCTGTTATTTCAGCCGACATTCTTCCGCCGCCGAAGCTGAAACGTGCGCCTGTTTTCGCCTTCTTGCCGGGGCGGCATATTATCTCCCAGATTTTATCGCCTTTCTGTTCAAGAAGCAGAAATTCTATAAATGAACCTGTTCCTTCTTTTTCGCCGTAAAGGCGCGCAGGCAAAACACGGGAATCATTCATAACAAGTAAATCACCCTTTTGCAAGATATCGCATAAATTATAGAAATGCTTGTGGCTGATATTGCCTGTTATACGATCAATTTCCATAAGCCTTGAATGATCTCTTGGTTCTGTAGGAGTCTGAGCAATGTAACTTTCGGGCAGTTCATAGTAAAAATCTGATTTTTTCATCTTGAAATCTCCTGTTTTTTTTAAAATTCTATTGACATAGAAGCGTAAAAATGATATGATAGAAGCAAGAACTAAGCGGTTCTAAGACAGAGGTGCACTTCCGATTAGTATTGTCTGACAGGATAACCAATCCGCCATTTAAGCAGATAAGAAAGGCTGGAGTGCCGAAGATTCAGCTTTGGTCGGGCTGTATCTGGTCAGATTTCCAAATAGGGTTCTGACTGTCATCGTTATGATGGAGTGCTGTCCTGCACACGATGAGTGTTGGTACTATTCTATTATATCGTATAGGCGACCGGTTTTCAACCGGTTTTTTTATATTTTTTATATTTTTTGGAGGAATTACAAAATGAAACAATTTCATGTGGGTATTATTGGTGCAACAGGCATGGTCGGACAGCGTTTTGCAACGCTCCTTGCAGAACACCCATGGTTCAGTGTGA
>CAZINV010000023.1:5469-9516 GCA_964540685.1 uncultured Ruminococcus sp. | reverse complement strand
TGTCTCTGCCCAGCATTCCATAGCATGCCTTTGCAACGCCTCTTATTGTAGCATTAAGTCCGGGGCAATCTCCGCCGCTTGTCAGAATTCCGATTCTCTTTTTCATTTTATAACTCCTCCTTTGAAAGCTCTATTAAGCTATTATTCCGTTTAACAGCATTTTAATACTGGTAAAATTATAGCATTTTCTATTATAAATGTCACTATATATGAAGTTAATTTCGTGTTTTATTATTTTGCAGCTTGACAATACTTCGAAAATTTGATATACTAAAAAATGTATTGCACGAGATTGGAATGGCTATGCTTTTGCCATTCCGAAAGCGAAAAACAAAAAAAGACAGAAAAATGAAGCGGTTATGCTTCGGATTGGGGGATATAATGGTATTTAGCAGTATCGATTTTATATTTCGATTTCTGCCAATTTTCCTGATTGGTTATTATGTTGCGCCTAAAAACTACAAAAATCTAATTTTGCTTATCGGAAGCCTTATTTTTTACGCATGGGGAGACGGATGGTATACACTACTGCTTTTGCTTTCGGTTTTTGTAAACTTTATTTTCGGTAAACTTATTGCTGGACACGGTCAAACTAATCAGACTCGGAAAACAAGACTCATTTTTCTATGGGTATCCATTGCAATAAACTTCGGAATGCTTATACTGTTTAAATACACAGGTTTCCTTACAGAAAATCTGAATCTTATACTTGGTATTTTCGATAAAAGCGTACCTGTAGCAAATATGCATCTGCCTCTTGGTATAAGTTATTTTACATTTATGAACACAGCTTATCTGGTGGATGTTTACAAACGTGAGATTCCAGCTGCAAATAATATCGTAACCTTCGGCACATACGTTACGATGTTCCCAAAGCTTATATGCGGCCCTATAACGGAATACGGAGAGATTGTTCCTGCCCTTCGCCGCAGAAGCGTTGCACTGATTAATATTGAGGAAGGACTTCAGACTTTTATAATAGGTCTTGGCGCAAAAGCACTGCTTGCCGATAAAATGAGTACTCTTTGGGCTGGAATGTCGCGCTATGGATACGAAAGCATATCCTGCCCTTATGCATGGCTTGGCGCAATAGGCTACAGCTTCCAGCTTTACTTCGATTTCCTGGGCTACTCTCTCATGGCTATAGGCATCGGAACTATGCTTGGATTTAAAATACCAAAAAACTTCGATCATCCATATGCATCAGGAAGCATTTCAGAATTCTGGAGAAGATGGCATATCACTCTTGGAAGGTGGTTTAAGAAGTATATATATTTCCCTCTCGGCGGCAGCAGGTGCAGCACAATTAAAATCATTCGCAACTCGCTTATTGTGTGGGCGTTTACAGGTCTATGGCACGGTGCAAGCTGGAACTTTGTTTTGTGGGGACTAATTTTCTTCGGGCTCATTATGCTGGAACGCTTCTGGCTCGGAAAATATCTGGCTCGTACACGTATTCTAAAGCATATTTATGTATGCGTACTTATCCCTCTTACATGGGTTGTATTTGCGCTGAATAATTTGGGTGATATCGGTACATATTTCTCACGTCTGTTTCCATTTGGCGGTTCGCCTGATTTTGTTACAACACGTGATTTTTGGAATGCATTAGGAGATTACTGGTATCTGCTTATTGCCTGCGTTATATTCTGTCTGCCTGTCACAGAAAAAATATATGAGAAGCATAAGAGCAATATTATTACCAAAATAATCCTTCTTGGTATTTTTATTTACAGTATGGTTGCTGTTCACAATTCAAGCAGCAACCCATTTATGTATTTCCGTTTCTAATAGAAGGAGGACTATATATGGATTCTATTATATCAATTATTAAAAAGTACACACTTTTAATAGGAGTTATAGCAGCATCGATTATTTTGGCTATTATATTTTTAGTTCAAAAGCATAACAGCGATCCTTCAGCAGCTTCCAATAAAGCGTCGATCTCTGTAAACAGTACTCTGGAAGCTCCGCAGCCTGTCACATTTGCTACTGATAGCAGCGGCAATAAAGTAACGCAAACCACAATAGCTGAATCGAATATCTCCGGCATTTCCACAATACATCAAGACAGCACTGAACCGCCAGCGTCTCCTAAAAATGAAAAAGCAGGCTTTACATCAGTTACAGATGAATACTTCTATGATGCGCTATTTATTGGCAATTCACGTACAGTAGGTCTTTCATTATTCGGCTCAATGCCAAAGGAGACTACGTTCTACGCAACTGTCGGCATGAACATCTACGATCTTCTTACATCTTCCGCAGAGATTCCGCCGGAAACAGGAGGTCCGGAGCAATCATTTTCTTCCGTAATCAACGGAAAACAGTATGGGAAAATTTACATTATGCTTGGCATAAACGATTTGGGTACAGGAACTTCGGAATCTTTTGCAGAATATTATAAAAGTGTAATTGATCAAATTCACGAAGCTCAGCCAAATGCTATTATTTATATTCAAAGCATTATAAACATTTCGGCTGAACGCGATGCACAAGGCGACGCTATTTCCAACGCAAATATCAATGAAAAAAACGCTCTTCTGGAGCGCCTTGCAAACGATGATTATATTTATTATCTCAATATCAATGAAGTCCTCGTTGATGAAAACGGCTATCTGAATGCAGACTATACTTCAGATGGAATACACCTTGGCGGCAGTTCCCTATCAATTTGGGAAGATTATCTATATTCTCACGCAATTGTAAAGTAATCAATTGTAAAAAGCTTTCTGCTAATGACAAACACATTATACAGAAAGCTTTTTTATTATTTGCAGCGTTTAAACCATAACGCGTTTTTCTTGTTTTTCAAGCTTGCGTATTGATTTCAATTCAATACTCATCATAACTAAAGTAACCGCAAAAGCGCTTATGTCCGCAGCAGGTGCTGCATATAGAATGCCGTCAAGTCCCCAGAAATATGAAAATATAAATAATAGCGGCATAAGAAACAGGAACTGCCTTGTAAGCGAAAGAAATACGCCCTTATACGCCTTCCCTATGGATGTAAAAAATGTTGATACAACAGGCTGGAAACAATTTAAAGCAAGCGCCATCAAATATATTCTAAAAAATCTTATTCCAAATTCTACATAATCAGCATCACCCTTGCCGAAAAGTGAAAGTATCTGCTCCGGAAATACCTGAAATACAACCGATGCCGCTATAGATATTATTTCACTTACACCAAGTGTCATCCAAAGGGCTTTTCTTACCCTGTCATACTGCCGCGCTCCGTAATTATAGCTTTCAATAGGCTGGCTTCCCTGTGCAAGTCCAATAACAAAAGAGAAAAAGACTTGGAATACCTTAATTACTATGCCCGCCGCAGCGATGGTTACTGTGGCTCCGTATTTGGACTTATCTCCATAAGTATTGAGCAGCTGATTCATTACTATCTGCACTATCATTATTGTTACCTGATTGAAAAAAGATGCCATACCTAAAAGCGCAACGCGCTTAACCTCTGGAAAATGCAGGATAAAATGTTCTTTATTAAGCTTCACCGTTTTGAACTTTCTCAAATAACATATAACAATTACAGCAGATATGAACTGACCTATAATAGTTGCAAGTGCAGCACCCGCCATTCCCCAGCCAAAAACAAGAATAAAAAGCGAATCCAGTATAACGTTTATCACTGCGCCTACGATATTGCAAAGCATCGTCATCTGAGGACTTCCGTCAGCTCTTATAATATGTCCGCCGCCAGTTGTAAGTATTAAAAAAGGAAATCCTATTGCGGTGATTCTGACGTATACGGCTGCATACTCCTCTACAATTCCGCCTTCTGCACCGCAAAGAGAAAGGATAGGGTGAAGGAATAATTCCACTAGTACAAGCAGTATCAAACCGCAGGTAAAAAGCATTGTAATGGAATTTCCGGCAAAATGTGCAGCTCTCTTTGAGTTTCCGCTGCCCATAGACAAATTAAAGCATGAAGCTCCGCCTATTCCAAAAAGCAATGCTGCCGCTATGCAGGATGTTGTAAGCGGAAACGCTATATTTGTTGCCGCGTTTCCGTCAATGCCGACTGCCTGACCA
>CAZINV010000023.1:0-5459 GCA_964540685.1 uncultured Ruminococcus sp. | reverse complement strand
TCAATGATATTGTACAGCGCCGATACAAGCATTGCAACAATACTTGGGAGTGCAAATTTTCTCATAAGAGCGCCTATTTTTTCAGTACCTAGAAATGTACGTTCTGTTTTTTCCATTATTTTTTCTCCTTGTTTTTTACTACAGCTTATTTCAATGTAACAATAGTCACGCCGTCTTCGCCTTCGCCAAACACACCAAGCCTGAATGATTTTACATAAGGTAATTTTTTCAGTCTCTGATGAACCGCTTTTCTCAGAAGTCCCGTACCCTTTCCATGAATAACAGTTACTGTTGAAATATGTGAGATTACCGCACGATCAAGAAATGCCTCCATTTCATATACCCCTTCGTCGCACGTCATGCCTCTTATATCAAGCTCCATAGATGCACTGCGTTCGGTTTTTGCAGATATTCTGCCCTGCTTTTTCTGACTTTTGACATTTTGCTTCTGCTGCTTTTTAGATTGGTTCTCTAACAGTCTGAGCCTTTTAATATCAACCTTTGTTTTCATAGCGCCCATTTGAACGAAAACTTGTCCGCTGCTGTCTGGATTACCTGCAAGGACACCCCTTGTATTAGTATCCGCAATCAAAACATTGTCTCCGCTCTTCAAAGGTCTTGGCAAAACATATTCATCGTCCGTACTGTCGTCAAGAGGGTTTGCAGTTTCATACATTTTATTGAAACGCTGCCTGCTTTCTGTCTTAGCTGTAGAAACCGATTCCGCAAAATTTTCCTTTTCTTTTTCTTTTCTAAGCTTATCAAGCTCGTCAAGAAGAGCGTTTGACTCTGCTTTTGTCGTCTCAATAATACTATTTGCCTGTAATCTTACCTGTTCCATGCGCTGTGCTTTTTCTTCACGGAAACTGGCAATTTCTTCCGCAAGTTCACGCTCATGAGCCTGTGCTTCTTCCTTCGCAATTTCAGCGTTTCTAAGCTCGCTTTCAAGCTGAATACGTGCTTTTTCAAGCTTTTCAACAGCATTTTCAAAGCGTGTGTTTTCCTGGCTTACAAGAGATTTTGCATGATTTATAACATCTTTGGAAAGTCCAAGCGTTTCCGTAATGGCAAAAGCGTTTGACTTCCCCGGCGCTCCTATTATAAGTCTATAAGTCGGACGCATATTTTCAACGTCAAATTCACATGAAGCATTCTGAACATCGGGCTGCTCGATTGCATAAAGTTTAAGCTCCTGATAGTGCGTTGTCACCATAAGCTTTACTCCGTTATCTTTTAACCTTGAAATTATAGCTTCCGCAAGAGCTGCACCTTCTACCGGGTCTGTGCCTGAACCAAGTTCGTCAAGAAGGACAAGAGAACTGTCATCAGACATTTCAAGGATGTGTATCACATCTTTCATATGGGCTGAAAATGTAGATAAATTTTGCTCAATACTCTGTGTATCTCCAATATTTGCATATATCGATTTAAAAACAGAAATACGGCTGCCCTCAGCCGCCGGAATAAGAAGTCCGCACATAGTCATGAGAGTGAGCAGACCACAGGTTTTAAGAGCTACAGTTTTGCCTCCTGTATTTGGCCCTGTAATAATAAGCACACTGTATTCTTCACCCAGACGAAAAGAAACAGGCACTACACGGTCTGACGGAATTAAAGGATGACGAGCTTTCTTCAGGTCAATAACGCCATCGTCAGATAAAGACGGCATAAACGCTTTCATTTTTGCTGCAAGCTCCGCCTTTGCAAAATATAAATTCAGTTTTGCACATACATCATGATTCTCTATAATGGAATCCGCCCATTCGGCACAGTCTGCGCAAAGTTCCTTGATAATGCGTTCAATTTCTTCCTGTTCTTCGGCTTCCAATAAGCGAATATCGTTATTAGCTTCGACTACAGATATAGGCTCAATAAAAATAGTCTGACCTGACGCTGACGAATCATGTATAAGCCCCTGAACATGAGTACGATGTTCTGCTTTTACAGGAAGTACAAAACGTCCGTCGCGTATAGTGACTCTTGTATCCTGAAGGCATTTCTGAATATCCTGATTGCGTACCATTTTATCGAGAGTATCTCTCAAATGCTGCTGCGAACGGTTTATCTTGCGCCTTATCTGAGAAAGCGCCATACTTGCCGCATCTGCTATTTCATCTTCTGAGATGATTGAACTCTCAAGCTTCTCAAGAAGATATGGAACAGGAGTAAGCTGCGAAAAGAGATAGTCAAGAGCCGTATCCATATCTGAACAGCGGTCATACCAATCTGATAAAGACTGTATCTGTCTGAGAACCGCTGCAATATCCATAAGATCCTTAAGCGAAAGCTGAGCTCCTGATTTAACACGTCTTAGCTGCATACGCATATCACGAAATCCATAAAATGCCGGTGATCCAAAACGGATTGAAAGCGACAATGCCTCAGACGTTTTTTCAAGTTCCTCTTGTACACAAGAAATATTTGTTTCCGGACGAAGTTCAATAGCCATCTTTCTTGATATTTCATTTGAGGTTTTGTCAGCTAGCATTTCAAGTATCTTATCTAGTTCCAATATTTTTTCGTATTTATTCATAAAACCTCCTATATTTGATTTAAAAAATGTCAGTATAATCTGAACATTGCAGCCTTAACACTATGATAAAATTCAAGGCTCTTCGGCTTTACGGCCATGTGATGACAGATAAAGTCCTCGGAAAACCCGGAAACGGCGCTTAAAGTTTCATCACTGACGCGAAAGTTAAAAAGCCGTTCCATGTCTGCCAGTGTAATATGACGGATCATCTCAAGTCCTGAAAGTTTCATGGGATATGCTGTACTTTCTTCGTCCTTTTTCATTGCATTATAGCAGTCCTCACACCAGAATCCGCCTTCTTTAACAGAAAAAACAAGTGACTCCGGAAGATGGTTCATACATCCTTTGCACATAAGTACATCAGGCATAAAGCCCATTTCAGATGCAAACCTCAGTTCAAAAAGAGGCTTAAGCATATTTGCGCTGCGTTTTCCTTCGGTAAGATAAAAAAGCGTATTAAGAATAAGTCTCAGAGAAAATTTGTCCTGTTTGCCTTTTGGAACTGTCATTCTTATAAGTTCTGCAAAATAAGACGCCAAACTCAAATTTAACAGATTTTCACGCAGATTGTAAAAAATCCGAATCGGCTTGGCGCTTTGATAATAATATCTGTCTACACGCTGTTCTATGCAGAAATGCGCATATGAAAAAAGCTGAGTAGAAGCAGTGCTTTTTCCGGTTATTTTTTTCGCTCCCCGTACAAAAACCGTCACCACGCCCATTTCCTCAGTCAGTACATCAATAAATCTTCCCTTTTCACCCGCCTGAGTTTCCCGCAGAACCAGACCCTTCATCGAAAGCAGCATAGCACTCAGACCTTTCTATATTTTCATCCGGAACTATGGAAAGCTCCTTCCGATAGCTCAGATAATCATCAATTTTCCCTGTTCTGCAAAATATTTCCCAAAGCGTCAAAGCAATTCACCTCCGGAAATATTATAAGTAAAACCGCCGCGAATATGGCTGCCAAATTATACGCCGTCATCGGAAAGCCCAAAATTCTTTATAAGACCTTCTTTATTTCTCCAGTCCTCTTTTACCTTTACCCAGCACTGCAGATTGACCTTTATTCTGAAAAAGTCCTCAAGGTCATTTCTTGCGGCAGTTGCAATACTTTTAAGCATGATGCCGCCCTTGCCTATTATAATGCCCTTATGAGACATCCTTTCACAGTAAATCACAGCGTCAATGTCAAGAATATCTTTGTTGTCCCGTTCTTCCATTCGTTCAATGCTCACAGCTATACCGTGAGGAACTTCCTTTTCAAGAGCGCACAGCAGCTTTTCACGTATCATTTCAGCAGCCAGCACCTTTTCGGGCTGATCCGTAAACTTTTCATCAGGAAAATAGTGAGGCGCCTCTTTTGCAAGCTTAATAACTTCCTCTTCTACAATAGAAACGCCGTCATTTTGAAGCACACTTATAGGAATTATAGATTCAAAATTGTATTTTCCGCTTAGCTTTGTTATAATTGAAACCAGCGCTGATTTATCAGAAAGCAGATCCACCTTATTAAGCACAAGTATAACCTTGGATTCAGATCTCATAAGGCTTCTGAGCAGTTCACTCTCCCCATCGCTTAAAAAACGATTTGTACAGTCCATAACAAACAGAACAGCATCCATATCAGCAACTGAACTTTTGGCAGCGTTCAGCATATGTGCACTGAGCTTATTCTTAGGCTTATGAAGCCCGGGAGTATCCATAAACACCATCTGGGTATCGCCTATTGTTTTTATGCCAGTAATACGAGTACGCGTTGTCTGCGGCTTACTGCTTACAGAAGCTATTTTTTCACCTATAATGGCATTTAAAAGAGAGGACTTTCCTGCGTTAGTTCTGCCAACTATAGATACAAATACAGATTTAGTCATACTCATGTTTCCTCAGTCAAAAAAGTATTTTCTCTGGAAATCCCAAGTTCTCCAAGCACCTGTTCTTCCTTTTCTCTCATAATTCTCTCTTCAAGAGGACTTATCTCATGATCGTAACCAAGAAGATGCAGCATGGAATGAACGGTAAGAAAACCTATTTCTCTTTCCAAAGAATGCCCGTAGATTTCCGCCTGGCGCATTGCTGTTTCAAGAGAAATAACAACATCCCCAAGCAGTGCGCATCCTGTTTCCTTGTTTATATCATATTTTCCGTTTGAGCCGAGAGGAAATGAGAGCACATCTGTCACTCTGTCCTTATTGCGGTAAGCCTTATTAAGACGGCGAATTTCATTGTTGCTTACAAAAGATACGCTTACCTCTGCATCCTGAGGGAACTTTTCCATGCTGAGTACTGCCTGACAGCAGCGGCGGATAAGAAGCCTTATGCCAACCGGTACTTTAATGTCCTTCTGATTATTCTTAACCGAAACTTTTACTTTTGTTACCTGCATCATTTTCTCCTTTCACATTTCCATGATAATACTTTTCATATGCTCTGATGATGTCCTGCACAAGCTTGTGTCTGACAACATCTTTATTTGTAAATTCTTGTATAAATATATCATCCACACGGCGAAGAACCTTTATTGCTTCTAAAAGGCCGCATTTACGCTTGTCTGGAAGATCTATCTGTGTAATATCTCCTGTAATAACCATTTTTGACCGTTCGCCCAACCGCGTCAGAAACATTTTCAGCTGCTCCGACGTTGTATTCTGCGCTTCATCAAGAATAATAAACGCATTATCAAGAGTACGCCCTCTCATGTAGGCCAGCGGCGCAACCTCTATAGTACCCCGCTCCATATTTCTCTGAAAAGGCTCTGTTCCAAGCATTTCAAATAGCGCGTCGTAAAGAGGCCTAAGATAAGGATCTACTTTATTTTGCATATCTCCCGGCAAAAATCCCAGCTTTTCCCCTGCTTCAACGGCAGGCCTTGTAAGAATAATCCTACTTACTTCATGACGCTTAAACGCCTTTACCGCCATCGCAA
>CAZINV010000022.1:0-9674 GCA_964540685.1 uncultured Ruminococcus sp. | reverse complement strand
CAAAGCCGAAAAATTCTGTTACGGCAAAATGACGGTCATAGCCCGGCACAGGACACAAAAACTTAATTGCCGGCTGCTGACCCCATGGCTTACCGCCCAAAACGCCGTTGGTCATCGCAACAGACATTACCCAATACATTATATTAAGGCTTGAGTTACCGAATACCATGGTTTCCTCAGCGGAAACACCCAGCATCTGCGAGAGAAACTCCTTAGCCTCCGGAAGTCCGTCCAAAGCGCCGTAGTTACGCAAATCCAAGCCGCTCTCCGTCTTATAATCATCACGCGTCAGGCAGTCCATAATACCTGCGCTAAGTTCCAGCTGCTTTGGAGATGGCTTGCCTCTTGACATATCAAGCTTTAAATTTTCCGCCTGAAACTCCGCATACCGGATCTTACAATCTGTAAGAAACTTCTCCAAAGCTTCCCTGCTCATTTCTGTTAATTTCATACTACTACACCGGATCCCAAAATAGATCCTACTCCTTTCACATTATTTCTCATTCGCAAACAAAGCAGAACACTCATTTGCTTTAAACTTTTTGCTCTTCAATTTATTATAACATATCTCCCAGTGAAGTGCAAGTGTTCACGAGTAAAATACACAAAATAATTATTATATTTTTACAAAGCCAAGTTCAGCAACAGCGAAAACAGCTTAACCATAAGCGGCAGCGTTCCTACGGAAAAAATCGTTGTCATGGCAAATATCTGAGAAGCGTATGTATCGTTAAGTCCGCGCTTCTGGCACTGGAGAGTACACATAGCAGCTGATGGCGCTGAAGCAAGCAGCAGCACTACTATACGCACTTCTTCGGAAATAAATCTGCATAAAAGGCACATTGCCATAGTAAGCAGCGGTAAAATCAGAAGTCTGGCTGCCGCAGTCAGGTAGACACGCACATTTTTAAAAGCCGCGAAAATATTCGCCTGCGCTACGCTTATACCGGACGCTATCATGGCAAGAGGTGTATTTAAATCCGCAATATAATCCATGGTCTGAATAAGAATAGACGGCAGTCTTATTTGCGTGAAATACAGTATCAGTCCGATAGCAATGGCAATAACTGTAGGCGACCGCAGCACCTTTATGAGCGCTTTAAAGTCTCCCTTACCTGTAAGCAGCATTATGCCGTGAGTCCATGAAAAGAAGAAAAATACTGTCAGAAACGCCGTTACATAAAGCACACCCTCTGTACCGAAAAGCGCACTCGCCAAAGGTATTCCCATAAAACCGCAGTTGCTGTAAACAGCCGAAAAGCGCTCTATCGCAGTTTCACCGCTCCCTTTTTTGCGGAAAATAAGCATTGCCCCAAGAATTGTAAGAATATAGGAAACAGCCGCCAGTGCGAAAGTCCATAGAAGATTTACAACAAGTTCGCTGCTGTATTCCACATCCATATAAGCATGGACGACCAGCACAGGCGTAACTATTTCAAGAACTACAGATGACAGCTGTCTGCCTCCGTCACGCGTAACAATTTTCAACCGGTAGGCCAGCATCCCAACCATTACAAGAATGAGCATAATAACAGCCTGATTTGCAATAATAAGTGTCATTTTATCCCTCCGCAAAACCGCCTGTCTGCCGATGCAAACAGGCGGTATAATAATTAATATTATGACACAACTTTTTTAAGGTTTCTACATCTCTATATTATCAAAGGTTGAATTTGCCTTTCGTTCAGCGCCTCTTCAATAGTCTCAGGGAGCTTCTCAAAGTATGCAACCATTGACGACGGCTTTTTATCGGGCGCATCCTGACCTATCGGTACAAAATAGTAATTTCTTGTATTCATGAGAAGTCCAAGGCTTTTCGCGCTGCATTTCAAAGCGTCGTTTGTAGCTATGGCAAGTATAACGGGTTTTGCATTCCTCAGCATTGATTTAACAGCCATAGTAACGGTTGTATCAACCACCCCAAAGGCAAGCTTGCTCATTGTATTTGATGTGCAGGGACAAACAGCAATACAATCAAGAAGGTTTTTAGGTCCCAACGGTTCTGCGTCTATTATGCTCAGAACAGCCTTCCTTCCGCTTATTTCTTCCATGCGATGAATATGATCCGCTGCCTTGCCGAAACGCGTGTCAAAAGACGCAGCGTGTTCGGAAAAGATAGGGGTCAGTTCAGCTCCCGCATCGGCAAGAGCTTCTGCTGCCCGAAAGGCAGGTTCAAAGGTGCAAAAAGAACCGGTCACCGCAAATCCGATTCTTTTGCCGGAAAGCTTTTTCATGTCACTCGCTCCTCTAATATTCGCCGTACAGCGTCGGCAAGGAGTAATCCTGCTGTTCTGGGTGCATCTTTCCCGGGAACGGCTGATATGTGATGACACATTTATCTTAAAATAAGAACGGTTTCAGTCTCGGTTACAATGATATTTTTTATAAAAATTCTTGCGGCAGCCTTTTTTTCAGACATTGAAAGTTCTCTCCATATTTTTTTGACATTACGGGAAACGTCTGCCTTTAGAGCTTTTTTCCTTATAAGTGTATCTCTGCTGCGGTCAAGTTGAAAAATCTTTTCGGGGAGCACATTTTCAGAATGTTCAAGCTCGCTGATAATAAGATTCTCAGTTTCCGCGATTTCATTTGAATTTTCGCCGGTAAGCACATCGCTTCCAATCAACAGCTGTTCCATTTCGTTCATAAGCGTCTTTGCTGCGTATTTTTCCACAGAATCAAGGCGCAGCCCTTTAAGCCCTTCACAAGTTCCGTCTCTCCTGCCTCGGCATGTGATATAGAGATAGGGTCTGCCCTTTCCGTTATCACGTATGTAACAGCTGCCGCCGCACTTGCCGCACAGAATAAGTCCGCTGATATAGGACGTATTCCCGCTGCCGCTGTTTGACGATGGCTTTCGGCTGTTCAGAACATCAGCTGTAGCAAGCCACAGCTCCGGCTCTATAAATCCCCTGTGATTGCCCGGAGCAATGTATGTCTCGCCTTGGGATTTTATAGTTATAATTCCAGAATCATGGTGAAAATCCTCGATTTTTCCCAACAGCCTGCAGCCGCAGCCCGTAAGCCTGCTTACAACATCGCCGCTGCACATAACATAAGCTGTATTCCGGACGATTCTCGAGACTTTTGTTCCGGAAAATCCAAATCTTTTTCCTATTTCATCAAAGCTTTCACCTCGTATTACGCTCATATAGCACTCTCTGACAATAAAGCTTTCACTCCGATTTTCACACCAATTCTTATCAAATCCAAAGGGCGGCTTTCCGCCAAGAGGCATCATTTTCTCCGCTCTGGCATGGTAATTGTCACGTATCCTTGCGGAGATCATTTTTTGTTCCATTTCCGCAAACATTATGAGCAGCTTTACAAGCATCTGCCCCATAGGCGTTTTTGTGTCAAGCCCTTCGCTGCACGAAAACAGCTTGACATTTCCGGCTTCAAGTATTTCTAAAAGCCTTGCAAAATCAGCAAGAGATCTTGAAATTCTGTCCAGCTTATAAACAACAATGCCGTTCACTCCGCCTGAATGCACAAGGGCAAGCATTTCCTGAAATGCAGGACGTTTTGTATTTGTTCCGCTGAATCCTTTGTCGCGGAAAATTTTTGTTTCTTCATTTAAAGGCACCGCACTCCTGCACATTTCCACCTGCATTTCAATGGAAATTGAATCTTTTTTGTTCACGGATTGCCTTGCGTAAACTGCATACATATCATCACCTCAAAGTATGATATGCCTGCGTGCATAAAAAAAGCACTCCCCAAAAAGGAGAGCGCTTTAATTCAGATATTAATCTGTTTGATTTTCATTTCTTTTAAAAGAAATTACTTTCTCTTCTTAGCAACCAGAGCTACACCGCCGATTACAACCAGAGCAGCAGCAGCGCCAGCTACAGGCAGAACGTCACTTGTCTTAGGTGAAGATGTTGTGCCTGCCTTTGCAGTTGTAGTTGTAGTTGCAGCAGCTGTTGTTGTTGTTGCAGCTGTTGTTGTAGATTCTTCTGTTGTTGTTGTAGGAGCAGCTGTTGTTGTTGTTGCAGCTGTTGTTGTTGTTGTAGTCGTTGTTGTGGTGGTTGTTGTTGTGGTTGTAGTTGTAGTGGTTGTTGTGGTTGTGGTTGTTTCATCAGCCTTGATAATGATAGCACCATCTACATAACCGCCAAACTTAGTATTTTCGCCGCCCTTAACAGACTGTATAATGGAATCATCGCCATTGCCGTTATCCTCCAGAGCCTTTACAGCGTATTCATCGCCTGCCTTAGCATCTGAATTAACAGTAAATGTAATGTTGCATACAGTACCAGCAGGATAGCACTGAGTATCGTTCGTTGCGCCCAATGACAGAGCATATATAACCAATCCAGCAGTATTATTTACAACCGGAACGCCTGATGTAATATAACCGCTCATAACAGCGCTAATTACTGATTCACCGCCTGCAGCATTGGATGCTGTAATCTCAGAAGTATCATAACCTATAATACAAGTAGCTGCAATGAAAGTATCTGAAATTGTTACAGGAACAGTAACCTGATAATCAGCAGCTTTCAGTTCTTCAAGTGTTAATTCTACAGTACCAACTGAAATAGTAGCAACAGCATCAGCCGGAACAGCAAATACAGCTGCGGATGCAGCAACTACAGCAGCTGCTGAAATAGCAGCAATGCTCTTCTTAAATGCACTCTTCATTTTTAATTAGTTCCTTTCAAATATAAAATTTATTTGGATACATCCGGCACATTTAAGCGCCGGATATACACACATACCTATGTTTTATTACCCAGCAAGAACGGCTGTCCAGCTATGCTCATCAAGACCTACAATATAAGCATAGTAGGTGAGGATATATGTCGCGTCTGCAAGGTCAATCTTGCCGTCATCTGAATCAGCGCCTGCCTTGGATTCTGTATCTACATCAGCAAGGAAGTATGCCAAAGTATTGAGATCAGCGTCTTCATTGAACACTTTAAGTTCAGGCTGCAAGCCTACACCATATGCATAATAGGTCAAAGTCAAAGTCGCATCATTAAGTCCAACAGTACCGTCAAGGTCAGCATCTCCCTTAACGCCAATATAAACTATCGGCTCATCTGTAATCGTCAGGTCAGCATCATCAGCTGTAGTCATACCAGATGGAACATTAAATGTCAGACCAAGCGTATCTGCAACATAAGCCGTACCTTCAACAGAGTTAAAGTATTCAGCAGGAGTTGCGTGTGCAGGAACGAGATACTTCTCATAGCTTGACGGAGAAATTACAACAGTATAATCCTCGTCTTCAAGCGTGCCGACCAGTGTCAGACTTTCAACCAGTTCTGTAAGGTCAAACTCGTTCTCATCGTGTGAGAAATAGAAGCCCTTGCCAGCTGTAACTTCTACGCTCTCCAGAATGAATCCTTCAGGGAATTCTTCAGATGTAGTAGTTGTTGTATCAGATGATTCGGTAGAGCCGCCTTCACCTGTTACAGTTGTTGTTGTATCAGATGACTCGGTAGAACCGCCTTCACCTGTTACAGTTGTTGTTGTTGTATCAGATGACTCAGTAGTACCGCCTTCACCTGTTACAGTTGTTGTTGTATCAGATGATTCGGTAGAGCCGCCTTCACCTGTTACAGTTGTTGTTGTATCAGATGATTCGGTGGTACCGCTTTCATCTGTTACAGTTGTTGTTGTTGTCGAGGATCCAGTATCTTCAACATCCTTCAGGACAATAACTCTTGTTACGTTGAAGTAAGCAGCACCTGTCATAGAAGCCTTGACCTCAACCAGCTTATAAGAATAATCATAAGCTTTGCCTTCTTCAGCGTTTGCGTTTACGTATGTCTCAACTTCATCAGCCTCAGCATCAGGAATCTGGAATGTCAGCTCATATGTACCTGCGCTTGCAGAAGCCTCAAAGTTAGAGCCGGACTTAGCAAGCTCAGCAACATCATCAGCTGTAACATCAAGTGTATAACCGCTGGATGCAGTGATTCCGCTAAGCAGTTCAATAGCCTTATTAAAGCCATTGCCGTGTCTTGAAACAAATTCGTCAACAGAAGCAGGAACGCTATAAACCTCTGTATGCTTTGCAGCATAATCAGAAACAGCATTCAGAAGTTCATCAGCTGTTGCGTAGGAACCTGACTTATTTGTTGCAGCTGCCTTTGCCATGATATCTTCAGCTCTTTCAAGCTTCTGAATCATTTCAACATTCAAAGCATCTTCTACATCACTTGAAAGTACGCCTACCTGTTCTGCTACAGATGAAGCAAGCTCAGATGCAAGATTCTTGAAATAGCCGGATAAATTAGTCTTGATATCCTCGCCATCAGCAGTCAGTGTGAAGTCAACGTTTACATCTTTGCCGCTTGCGAGAACGCTTGCGTCAACAGTTGCAGTAAACTCAACTGTCTTGTTAAATGCATCCATTGTTACTTCGTCCGTATAGCCCTCATTTGCAAGTGCTTCGCGAACCTTGGAATAGATCTTTGCTTCTGCATAGTCCGTCATATCAGCTGTAGCCTTAATAGTAACCACACCATTATTTACAGTCAGAATCGGATTATCCGCTTCAGCCATAATCTCCTTGATCATAACTGCATAAGAATTATTTTCAGGGAGAAGAGCTGCGAAATCATCTTTAGAAATTTCTGTCTGCGTGCCTTCCATAGATGCGGCCATGTTGAGCACTTTGGTGTTCCACTCAGACTCAGTCTGATCTGCCGGAATAGCTGTAAAGGTATCAAGGGTGAGTGCCTTTACACCTGCATCTTCTGCACTGATGTTCATCACAACGCCTTGCGTGAGCGCTATAGGAACAGCAATTGCAGCAGCTGCGATTCTGTTAAGAATCTTCTTCATTTCCAATTACCTCTCTTCTTAATTTTTTCGTGTCCACTCGCTTCGCATACGTGATTGCTGATGTAAATTATTTAAAATCTACCCGTCTGCCAATCTGAGAACACCTCTTGTTATCGAACAAACCGCTTGGTGCATAAGACGCTTTTTTCGATTTACACATGTATTTTAACATATTTCAAAGAGATTGTCAAGCCATATATCACATTTTTTAAAAAATTTCTGCTGTAAATTTTTTCTTCTTTTTGTTGCTTTTTCACAATAAATAGCATTCCTAACCGATTTTTTCATATTTTTCTATTTTTTCTTTGTGTAAACTCATCTCGGCCGGCGGAAGTCCCGCTGCCCACACATATTTACATTTCATGCATGATAACGCTTCTTTCTTTATACCTCCCGGCTTAGAGGCAAGCTCTATGAATACACAGTCTTCACTAAGGTTCATAAGCTCATCCATTCCAAATATCTCCGCCGGCACTGTATTAAAAATTATATCTGCTTCGGAAAGAACCGCCGCCTCAGGCATTATACCGGACGGCTTCCCTCCCATGGTCTTTATTTTCATTCTGTCGTATTCCTTACGGGCTGCCGCGGTTACCTCTGCGCCAAGTTTTATAAGCCTGTCAGTCAGAATCTCGCCTATCCTGCCAAAACCTGTTACCAATACGCGGCTTCCCCAGATGGTTCCGCCTGTTTGCTCCATTGCTGTTTTCAGCGCCGCCTCCGCTGTGGGAACTGCATTTGCCAAGGCAAGTGTTTCATCCTTCATATAATTATAATGTTTAAGTCCCCTGCTTTTCCCTTCATCCGCTGCCTGCTCTCCGTTTACGCCAAACAAAATTGTTCCGCCGTCTCTTACCATTCCCAAAGCTTCGTTTACCTCAGCCTGCTTTTTTCTGTCAAGTACCGGAGGCAGCAGCAGCACATCCGCCTTTTTGCCGGCTTTTATAAAGCCTGAAGAAATTTCTTCTCCGCAGGCATCCGTCTTATCTTTATCAAATCCCGCTGTTTCAACGTCATATATATCAGACAGCTTCTCCGCCGCATACAGCATACGCATATCTCCGCCGGCAATAAGAAGTCTGCATTTATCCATAAAACCATCTCCGTTCGTATACACTGCAGCTTTGGCTTTTTCCATTCTATGATTTCAGCTTTTATTTTGTGCAGCCGCTGCATACCGAAAAGGCGCTTGCAGAAACGCAAGCGCCTTACGGAAAATAATAAGGAGAATGTATGAAGATAGCGGACTGCTGTTTTAAAGGCGGATCATACTGTGAATATTCTGAAATATTCTGTCAATCCGTCTGTGCTACAGCCTCTTCAAGAGTTACTGTAACATCCATCTGCTGACCCTGGCGAACTATAGTCAATACAACATTTTCGCCGGCGTCGTGCTGATTCTTATATTCATTAAGTTCTTCTGTTGTCGTAATAGTATTGCCGTCAATTTCAATAATAACGTCCTGAGCCTGAAGACCGGCTTTATCGGCAGCGCCGTCTTCGGTTACGCTGATAATGTAAACTCCTACCGGCAGATTATATGCCTGTGAAACAGATTCTGATACGTCCTGACATGTAATGCCAAGCTGAGGTCTGCCTGTTACATATCCGTATGTGATAAGATCATCTATAATTTCCTTTGCCTCAGTTATCGGAATGGCAAACCCGATGCCTTCAATAGAAGCGGTGTCGCTGGAATAGCTTGATGACATCTTAGCAGAATTTATACCTATTACCTGTCCTGCACTATTTATAAGCGGACCGCCTGAGTTGCCGCTGTTTATAGCGGTATCGGTCTGTATAAGCCGCATCTGCTTGTCATTTATGGTTATTTCCCGGTTAAGAGCGGAAATTATGCCGCAGGTAACAGTGTTCTGAAGTTCAAGTCCCAAGGGGTTGCCTATTGCAACAACAAGCTCGCCAACCTGGCACTCGTCGCTATCGCCAAATTCAGCCGCAACAAGACCTGTCTGATCAACCTTTAGCACCGCAAGATCGGATTCAATATCGTATGCAACAATTGCAGCTTCATATACTGTTTCCCCATCGGACATCTGTATTTCAACAGACTGTGCTACTCCATAATCATAACCGGAGCTTGTGTCATATATTACATGAGCATTTGTCACTATATAACCATCAGAAGAAATAATAACGCCTGTGCCTGTGCCGACAGCCTGCTGCGTCTGAGAATCGCCGTAACCGCCGTTAAAGCCAAAATAGCCAAAGCCGCCGTAGTTCGACTGCGACTGGCTGCTTGCAACGAAAGTAGACTGAACGCCTACAACAGACGGAGTAAGCTTTTCTACGATTTCGGGAATGCTTATTGCGTCTTCCCTTGAAGCAAGCTCAATAAGGCTTTGAGATAAGCCGCTTGACGCTGAGTTTACAGATGTATCATCGCTGTTGTCTCCGCTCTCATCATTGCTGTCCGAATCGCCTGCAGGGGCAACATAGCTGTTGTTATCGCCGTTATCGGACTGATTGTAATTCTTATTTACAAAATATCCTCCGGCAAAAGACGCTCCTACAACAAATACAGCCGCTGTAACACAAGCCGTAATTTTCAGACCCTTCCTGCTGCCTTTCTTCTTTTTATTATTGGGGGTAGGCTGAACGGCATTTGCGCTTGTATAATAATTTGCATAGTTCACGCCGTTTTCGCTGCCGCTTCTGTTTGTATAGCTGCTTGTATTGCAGCCATTGCTGTAAGGAGACTCTCCGTTATATCCTGTGTTGCCGGAATAGCCGCTGCTTCCAATTGGTTCGTCCTGATGAGGATTTGAATTGCGGTAGTAACCGCTTCTGTAATCAGAATTACCGTTCTGTGCACCTGTATTGTTCGCATCAGATGAAGTGTAACCGCTATTCCC
>CAZINV010000021.1:6593-9755 GCA_964540685.1 uncultured Ruminococcus sp. | reverse complement strand
ATCTGGTTGCCGTAAGAACTGTATCCGTTTGCTGCGCCCTGAGTTATTTTTCTCTGAGGGAGTTTGCCTGATATGGTATCATCAATAGGAACAAGCGGATTAGCCGCGCCTGTCACACGCATAGCCTGATATACATATGAACGTCCTGACAGAGGATCACGGATAGCTCCGCCCAAACAGGTAGCAGCGCCACCGAAAGGTTCGATTTCAGTAGGATGATTGTGAGTCTCATTTTTGAACATGAGAATCCAGTCTTCTTCTCTGCCGGATATGTCAACTTTAATTTTAACGGAACATGCGTTTATTTCTTCGCTCTCATCAAGATCCGTGAGCTTTCCGTCCGCTTTGAGTTTACGTACGGCAAGGGTAGCCATGTCCATAAGAGTTACAGGCTTAGAATCTCTTCCAAGCTCGCTTCGGATTTTCAAATAATCATCGTAAGTTTCCTTGATGTATGGAGTTTTAATATCGGCGTTTTCAATATTTGTAAGAAATGTTGTGTGGCGGCAGTGATCAGACCAATATGTGTCGATCATTCGTATTTCAGTAATAGTCGGATCGCGCTTCTCAGTATCGCGGAAATATTTCTGACAGAATTTTATGTCTTCCAAATCCATTGCAAGGCCATATTCCTTGATAAATTCAGCAAGCTTTGCCGGAGCGAGATGAGTAAAGCCGTCAAGTCTTTTTACAGTAGCAGGAATTTCGTAATTTGAATCAAGTGAATCCGGAAGCTCCATATCAGCTTCACGCCGCTCTACAGGGTTTACAAGGTAAGCTTTTACCCTGTCAAATTCGGCATTGGTAATATTGCCGCTGATAATGTAAATCTGCGCCGAACGCACACGGCAGCGTTCTCCCTGAAGCAGTATCTGAATACACTGTTCGCAGCTGTCGGCTCTTTGGTCAAACTGACCCGGAAGATATTCTGTAGCGAACATGCGTTGATTTCCTGTAAGCTTAGGCAGTTCGCTGTATATGTTATCAACAGCAGGCTCAGAAAAGACAGTCGGCACAGCCTTTTCAAAAGCATCTTTTGTGAGATTGTCGGCATCATAGCGATTGAGAACGCGGACGCCGGTTACATTTGTACGCAGTGCAGTCTGCAGGTCGTTTAAAACAGACTGTGCCTCAACCGCAAATTCCGGTTTCTTTTCTACATAAATTCGATAAACAGACATAGTATTACTCCTTCATGTTGGATTTGCAGAACTGCCTTCGCATATGCGGCCATAGCAGCCTGCGGCATCACTCTTTTCTATTGTAACATAAAATAATGATTTACGCAAACTTTTTTTTGGATTTTTTTCAGGAATTTTTACTACAGTTCCGTCAGGAGCGCGGCCAGTGTGAAAGCCGTCTCCTTTTTCGTGCTCAAAAAGCACCGGAACAGTCTGCCCGATAAGACTTTCAAAGTGCTTTTTTTGCAGCCTTTCACCAACGCTCTGAAGGATTCGCATTCTTTCCGCCTTAACGTTTTCCTGAATCTGTCCTTTCATTTCCGCCGCTGCTGTGCCTGGTCTTATGGAATAGCGGAATACATGTATTTTTGAAAAGCCTATTTTTTCCGCAAATGCAAGAGTTTCTTCAAATTCTTTCTGCGTTTCACCAGGAAATCCTACCATGATATCGGTTGTAATGGAAGCGTTCGGAAAATGCATTCTTATAAGTCTGCATAAGCTTTCATATTCAGCGGCAGTATAGCGGCGGTTCATGCGTTTTAAAACTGTATCCGAACCGCTTTGCAGGGACAAATGAAACTGCGGACAAAAGTTCTTTATGTTTTTCAGTCCGGAGAGCAGTTCATCCGTTATTTTTTCAGGTTCCAAGGAACTGAGCCTTATGCGGACATCATCTGCTTCCGAAACGCATTTTACGGCGTCAAGCAGAGAGCCTCCCCATTCCGTGCCATAGTATGCAAGGTTTATGCCGCACAATACGATTTCGCGGTGTCCTGATTCTTTAAATCCTTCTGCAGCTTTTCTCAGATTATCAAGCGGCATTGAACGGCATCTTCCTCTGGCATATGGTATAATACAATATGAGCAAAAGCAGTTGCAGCCGTCTTGTATTTTTAAAAATGCCCGCGTGCGCTTTGAAAAGCGGTCGTATTTCAAAAGTTCAAATGAATCCTTGCCGCTATAAGATGATACAGAACAGATTCTTTGCTTCGAGGCGATGTATTCATCTATAAATTCAGGAAGCCTTGCTCTGTCTTTAGTGCCTGCAATAATATCAGCGTCTGTAAGTTCCATTACTTTTTCGGGGAACGCCTGTGCATAGCAGCCGGTAAGCACTATTATTATATCCGGATTTTCTTTTCTGAGCCTATGGAGCATACTTCGCACGCGGCTGTCTCCGGAAGCCGTAACTGTGCATGAATTTATGATTGCGATATCCGCATTTGCAGGAGTGTCAGTGCTTTCATATCCGTGCTCCTTCATAAGACTTTCCATGCCTGCGGTTTCGCATATATTTACTTTGCAGCCGAATGTATAAAAATAACAGCGCAAAATATTTCCTCCCTTCATAAGTGTGTAAGGATAAAATGGATTCCGCCGCTTAGAGACGGAGAATATCGGTAAATAGGTTATAAATGGTTACGATTTGTAACCATTTGAACTCTTAGATGTAATAAAAAATCACATGATTTCGTTGCAATTACTAAAACCCGGAATCCATGAGACTATTCTATTATACTATAATCACGAAAATAAATCAATCATCTTGACAAAAAAAATAAATCGTGGTATTCTATTTACAACAGGAAGCAAGCAGGTTTATGGGGGTTTGAGGCAAGCAGATTTCTATAAAAACTGCATGGCTTTCTGATAAGTACAACCACGATGGGACATTAAAAATTGGTTCTTGGGAGGTAATTAATTATGTATGAGACAATGGTAGAACTCAAAGCAATCAATGACGTTAAGGATTTCGTAAATACAGTAATGTTGTTTGATTACGATATTGATTTGGTTTCCGGCAGATATGCTGTTGATGCAAAATCAATTATGGGTATTTTTAGCTTGGATTTGTCCAAGGCAATCAAGCTTCAGGCACATACTGAAGATCCGGAAAAGCTGATAGACGCAATTGATAAGTTTATTGTAAAGTAAGCTTGGTTTTTCAAAGATTGAGTAGAATAGTAGAGAGGGAAAAGCG
>CAZINV010000021.1:2566-6583 GCA_964540685.1 uncultured Ruminococcus sp. | reverse complement strand
GGTGCGGTGCGCCGCTTTTTTCTTTGGTATGCAAAAACGCGTATAGTAAAAGCTCTGTGTGCATAAAATATAGTAATCCTTATTGAGATTGCCTGAAATTAAGCAGGGGAAACATCAGAAGCCGATTTTGCTGTATATCGAAAGGAAAGATGCGCCTTGAAAAGAATTATCTGCACCATAGTGCTGTTTTGCATGATGTATGCCGTTTTATTATTATACTCGAATAGAGCTTATGGGTCGGATGAGATGCCAAAGGCATCAGCATGCATTCTCATGGAGTGCAGTACCGGCAAGATTCTGTATGAAGAAAATAGCAGCCTGAAACTGAGTACCGGCACAATGGCTAAGCTTATGACGGCTTTTTTGGCAGGGGAAAAGCTCGAATCAGGTCAGTGGAATAAAGATACGGAGATTACAGCATCAGATTGTGTAAACGGTACAAAAGGCGCTGTAATATGGCTGGTATCCGGCGAAGTAATGACAGTGGGGGATCTTCTAAAGGGTCTTATAATAGGCAACGCGAATGACGCGGCAGCCGTTTTTGCAGAACAGATAAGCGGAGGAAGAGACGATTTTGTAATGGATATGAATGCGCGTGCATTTGATCTTGGCATGTATGATACGCGCTTTGCAAGTCCTGACGGATTCAATGACAATGATTCCTACAGCACTGCCAGGGACATAGGACTCTTATGCTGCGCACTTTCAGATATGGAGTGCCTGTCAGAATATTTTACAACATGGCGTGATTTTCTCCGTGAAGGAGCCACAGAGCTTGTAAATGAAAATACGTTTGCGAGAACCTATGATGGCATGATAGGATGGAAAGCATCGCATTCGGAAAGCACAGGATGGTGTATTGCAGCAGGTGCGGAGAAAAACGGCATGAAGTGTGCCGCTGTAGTTTTAGGGGCAGAGGATGATGACAGCAGATTTGCGGCGGCAAGGCAAATGTTAAAAGACGGGTTCTCAAAATATATACTGACGCTTCCCGGCTTTTCATCTGAATTTATGAAGCCTGTAACTGTTCACGGAGGTGTTTCCGGAAGTGTTGATGTAGAAGCGGCGGATCTTTCCGCTCTTGTTGTGCCGAAATCAGATACTTCTCTGAAAACCGTTCTCGTGATGCCGAGGTACGTTAGCGCTCCCGTGGAAAAAGGCGATAGGGTAGGAACCATTGCGTTTTATAACGGGGACACACTGCTTCTCGAAACGGATCTCGCGGCAAAAGAAGACGTAGAAGCCATGACTATAAAAACTGCTGTAGAAAAAATGTTGGTCAAGTTATGCAAATTGTAGCTTTGAAATTGTGCAAAGTGAATAAGAATTTTTATAGTGCTTGCAATTGACGGAAAAATATAGTATGATATAAATGGTAAATTAGTTGGAAAAGGCTTTTTGCACGCTGATGCAGAAGCATTATCCGGCAAAAATGGAGGAATGAATAATGTCTTTAAAATTAAATGCCAAATATCTGGCTGATTTTATTAATGCAGATGAGCTTGCAGGAATCCGTCATCAGGTAGAAGCGTCTGCTGCAATGCTTCACAATAAATCCGGTCTTGGTTCAGACTATCTGGGCTGGCTGACTCTGCCGACCGATTATGATAAGGAAGAATTTGAAAGAATCAAGGCTGCCGCCAAGAAGATTCAGGCAAATTCCGATATACTTATTGTTATTGGCATAGGCGGTTCCTATCTGGGTGCCCGTGCTGCAATTGAATTTTTGAAATCTACGCTTTATAACAGCCTTAAAAAAGATACGCCTGATATTTACTATGTTGGAAACAGCATTAATCCTACGTATCTTAGCGAAATTATTTCACTTTGCGAAGGCAGGGAATTTTCTGTAAACGTTATTTCCAAGTCAGGTACTACGACAGAGCCGGCGCTGGCTTTCCGTGTATTTAAAGATCTGGTTGAAAAGAAATACGGCAAGGAAGGCGCAAAAGACCATATATTTGCAACTACCGATAAGGCAAAGGGCACGCTTAAAGAACTGTCTGATGCGGAGGGCTACGAGACATTCGTAGTGCCTGACGATGTAGGCGGACGGTTTTCTGTCCTGACAGCTGTTGGTCTGCTGCCTATCGCTGTTGCGGGCTGCGACATTGATGCTCTTATGGCAGGCGCTGCAAAGGCTCAGCAGGATTATACAGCTGATTTTGAAAATAATGACTGCTATAAGTACGCAGCTATACGCAACATTCTCAGCCGCAAGGGCAAGTCTGTTGAAATGCTGGTTTCCTATGATCCGAATTTTGTCATGATGGCTGAGTGGTACAAGCAGTTATTCGGCGAAAGCGAGGGCAAGGACAACAAGGGTATTTTCCCGTCAGCCGCTGTATTTTCAACAGATCTTCATTCTATGGGACAGTATATTCAGGAAGGGTCGCGTATCTTGTTTGAGACTGTGGTTGACATTAAGAAACCTAAGAAGGATTTTTATCTGGATGCAAACGAGGAGAATCTTGACGGTTTGAATTTCCTTTGCAATCAGAATATGTCAGTTGTAAACCGCAAGGCTCTTGAGGGTGTTATTCTCGCTCATACAGAGGGCGGAGTGCCGAATATTATTCTTGAACTGGAGGATACAACTGAAAAGAGTCTTGGCTATCTTATCTATTTCTTTGAAAAGGCTTGTGCGGTTTCCGGTTATTTGCTGGGAGTAAATCCGTTTAATCAGCCTGGTGTTGAGAGCTATAAAAAGAATATGTTTGCTCTTCTTGGAAAGCCGGGTTACGAGGATCAGAAAGCTGCTCTTGAGGCAAAGCTTGCTGAATAAATAAAAACTGTTTTGCGGCAAAAAGCCGCTGGCATAAAGGCAGCGCCGCGTAATTTCCGATGCTATCGCGGTATGCGCTGCTGTCTGAACGCAATAAGAAATGAAACAGTGCCGATACGGCACGAAAGGAGTTAATTATGATTCAACTTATTACCGGAAAAAAGGGTTCAGGTAAAACCAAGATCCTTATTGAGAAGATTAACAGCGCAGTAAGCACAACAAATGGCTGTTTGGTTTGCATTGAAAAGGGCGCTACTATTCGCAGCTCTATCAGCTACAGAGTAAGATGGTGCGATACAGAGCAATTTGCTATTGACAATTTTGAATCGTTTTATGGCTATGTTGCAGGTATGCTTGCCGGCAACTATGATATTAAAGAAATCTTTGTTGACGGTATCTTCAAGATCGCAGGGTATGACTTTGAGGCTTTAGGCGTAATGCTGGACAAGCTTGCTAAGCTTACAGGAGATGACGTAGAGATCGTATTTACATTGTCCGCTGACAACAGCGAATTGCCGTCTTCTGTTACAAAGTATCTGAGTTAAGCGAAAATCGCGGATTTTTTTCAAAAAAGCTTGACAAGCTGTCCCGGTTTAGTATATAATAAATGTTGCAATGCGTGAAAGGAAAGAAGTATGAAGTTTAATCTGCGTGAAATTTTTCAGATTGAAGGACTGAAAAAGCCGATTCAGTATGAAATCGCTTTGGAAGAACTGTCAGATGTGCGCGGATATAAATTTGCAGAGCCTGTAAAGGTCTGCGGTGAAATTGCCAACCGTGCAGGAATAGTTACACTAAGGTATAAAGCGAGCTGTATACTTGACGTTCTGTGCGACAGATGTCTGAAGCCTTTTAAACAGGAACATACTTATGATTTTAGTCATACAGTCGTTCCGGCGCTGCACAGCGGCAGCAGTGCATACGACACGTATATTGTAGCTGAAAATGAAAGTATTGATATGAATGAGACAGTGCTGACAGACTTGCTTCTCATGTTTCCGACAAAAGTTCTTTGCTCGGAAGACTGCAAGGGGTTGTGTTACATCTGCGGGTGCGATTTGAATGAATGCACTTGTGACTGTCTGAAATAAGAAGGAGGTGCCAAAATGGCAGTACCAAAGAATAAGGTGTCCAAAGCAAGACGTGATAAAAGACGTTCTGCTGTATGGAAGCTGGACGCACCGGCAATGAGCGTATGTTCAAATTGCGGTGAGTACAAGGCGCCGCATAAG
>CAZINV010000021.1:0-2556 GCA_964540685.1 uncultured Ruminococcus sp. | reverse complement strand
TGCGGTTATTATAAGGGCGTTGCTGTACTGAAGATGGACGCTGAATAGGTCATCTGATGCTTGAGGAGGAGAGGCGGAGCAGTTCGTCTCTCCTCTTTGTCATTTTTGTAAAAATAAGGGAGATGATAATAAATGGCATTACCGGTTGTAGCAGTTGTGGGGCGTCCGAATGTTGGAAAGTCTACGCTGTTTAATAAGATGATAGGCAAAAGATTGTCTATTGTTGAAGATACTCCCGGGGTCACCCGTGATCGTATTTATTCAAAGTGCGAATGGCAGGGACGTCAGTTTATGGTAGTGGATACAGGAGGTATTGAGCCGAATACAGCGGATATGATACTGTCGCAAATGCGCAGACAGGCGGAACTTGCAATTGAAAATGCCGACGTCATAATATTGGTTACAGATGTTCGCTGCGGAGTTACTTCTGATGACAGCGAAGTTGCGGCTATGCTTCTTAAATGCGGAAAGCCCATTGTTCTTGCTGTAAATAAATGCGATTCAATAGGAGAACCGCCTTTAGAGTTTTATGAATTTTATAATCTCGGACTTGGCGAACCGTATCCTATATCGGCAGTTCATGGTCACGGTACAGGAGATATGCTGGACGCTGTTATGGCTGCGCTTCCTTCAGAAGATGAGACGGCAGAAGACGAAGAAGCTGTAAAGGTTGCAATTATAGGCAAGCCTAACGCAGGCAAATCTTCTCTGGTAAATAAAATTGCCGGTGAGGAACGCGTTATAGTATCCGATATTGCAGGCACCACGCGTGACGCTACAGACACTGTCGTTGAAAATGAGCACGGCAAGTTTGTTTTTATTGATACGGCAGGTATCCGAAAGAAGTCAAAGGTTACTGAAAAGATAGAGCATTTCAGCGTTCTGAGAGCATATATGGCAGTTGACCGAGCTGATGTATGCCTGATACTCATTGATGCTGTAGAGGGCTTTACAGAGCAGGATTCAAAGGTTGCAGGTTACGCTCATGAACAGGGTAAAGCATCAATTGTTGTTGTAAACAAATGGGATCTCATAGAAAAGGATAATAATACTATGAACGAGTATATGACTAAGCTGCAAAATGATTTCAGTTTTATGTCATACGTTCCTTTTATATTTATTTCAGCGAAAACAGGGCAGAGAGTGCATAAGCTGTATGAAATGATAGATATGGTATATAAGCAGAATAATATGCGCGTCTCCACAGGTAAACTCAATGATGTTTTGGCGTATGCTACTACTAGAGTTCAGCCGCCTTCTGATAAGGGCAGACGTTTGAAAATATACTATATCACTCAGCCGTCTACAAAACCGCCTGCTTTTGTGATTTTTGTAAACCGTGCAGATCTGTTTCATTTTTCGTATCAGAGATATATTGAAAATCAGATACGAACAGCTTTCGGACTTACCGGAACGCCAGTCAGATTCATAGTCCGTGAACGTGACAGAAATGACGACAAATAAGGACGGTGTATCTGTTTATGAACGCAATGCTCATATTGGCGGTTGTTTTATCCGCTGTTTTGTCATATCTTCTTGGCAGCTGCAATTCTGCAATTATAGCCGGAAAGCTTGTAAAGCATAAGGACATAAGGAATTATGGCAGTAAAAACGCAGGACTTACAAATACTCTTAGATGCTTCGGCAAGGGGTGTGCGCTGCTGACGCTTGTTGGAGATCTCGGCAAGGGAATAGCTGCGGTTCTCTTGTCAAAGGGTATATGCCATCTGCTTGGCGTATCTCTTGCAGGAGATGAAAAGGTTCAGTTTATCGGCTACGTTGCAGGAATTGCAGCCATATTGGGGCACGTTTTTCCGCTGTATTACAAATTCAAGGGCGGGAAAGGCGTGCTTGTAGGCGTATCTGTATTTATTGTTATTGACTGGAAAGCGTTTTGTGTAATGGTTCTGGTTTTCGCCATTGTTTTGGCAATTTCAAAATACGTTTCCCTTGGCTCTATGATAGGTGCGGCTTGCTGTCCGATAATAACGCTTGTTTTGCAGATTGTTCTTTATACTGACAGACCGCTGTGGTATACGATTCTCAATACCGTTATGGCAGCTGCAATGGGAATATGGGTAATCTTTATGCACAGGAGCAATATAAGCCGTTTGATAAGCGGCACTGAGAATCGCTTTTCACTAAAAAAAAGCGGATCTACCTCTAATGAATGATTATAAGGCATCTTGAAAGGAGGCTGTAACATGGCGAATATTACAATTTTAGGCTCGGGAGCATTTGGACTTAGCCTGGCGCTTACCGCCTATAGAAACGGTCATAAGGTAACTGTCTGGTCAAAATTCCCTGATGAACTGACTGCAATTCGAAGAGACGGCGAGCATAAGCAAAAGCTTCCCGGCGTACCGATTCCATCTGGAATAGAATTAACAGACAGCTTGGACTGCATAAAAGGCTGCGATATGGTAATATTCGGAATACCGTCAAGGTTTGTGCGTGATACCGTTCGTATGGCGGCTCCGTATATTGCTGCTCCTATGGTTGTGGTGAATACAGGCAAGGGTCTTGAAGAAAGCACTCTTAAAACTTTAAGTCAGG
>CAZINV010000020.1:0-10572 GCA_964540685.1 uncultured Ruminococcus sp. | reverse complement strand
GGCTGGTATGGATTCGAAGTATCTTCTTCATATGATCAGAAAAATGTAACAGGCGACTTTACTCTTATCAACTCATTCCAGCGCGGTGAGCAGGAATCCTGTTGGGAAACAATTCCTCATGCATCAGTTGAAGAATTGGCATATGGTATACCGGGACAAGGCATGAAGGGCTTCTTTAACACTGAAGCACAGGTAGCTGCTCAGTATGCATATACAAACGCTCCTGACGCAGAAGATCGTGCTATTCAGGCTGTATACGATGCAAACCGTTGGGGCGTAGGCGATCAGACTGTTAACTCCAAGTGGGGCGGCAATCAGTCACTGTCAACTCTTGCTGGTAAGATGGGTGACGAATGCCGTAATAATATGTATGATAAGTATTATAATCAGATTGGCGCTCAGGCTAAGAATAGAGGCGGCGGAGACAACGGCAAGCACTATCTGATGAACTGGTATACATCATGGGGCGGTGCTCTTGACGGCTCATGGGCATGGCAGATTGGTGCTTCTCATTGCCACGAATTCTATCAGAACCCGCTGGCAGCTTATGCTTTGTGCTATGATGGCGATATTAGTGTATCTATGAAAGCTTCGGGCGCAGTTGAGGATTATGAGACTTCTCTCCAGAGACAGATCGAGCTTTATCTGTGGCTTCTGTCAAATGACGGTCCTATTGCCGGCGGCTGCACAAACTCTTGGAACGGACGTTATGAATCATATCCTACAGGTCAGTCTACATTCTACGAAATGGCTTATCAGGAACATCCTGTATATGCTGATCCTGGTTCAAACCACTGGATTGGTAACCAGGTATGGGCAGTTCAGCGTCTGGCAGAGCTTTATTATGTTGTTAAGACCGAAGGCGATTCAAGCAACGTAAACGTTGGCGGCATGAATCTTGAGCAGTGCCTCGAAACAATCCTTGATAAATGGGTAGGCTGGTTCCTGGATAATACTATCCTCGGTACAGCTAACGCAACAAAGACATTTGAAGCTTACTATGAGCCATATGATTCAGATAGTTCTAATAAGAATGCAAAGGGATTGTCTACGTTTGAAGTTCCGGATCTTACTAAGGGCGTTACAGATGACGGTACGAGCTATTCTATTCCTTCATCTCTTATCTGGGACGGTCAGCCTAATACATGGACTGGTTCATATAAGGAAAATACAAATCTGACATGCACAATCGTTGGCTATGGCGACGGTGATATTGGATGCGTTTCTTCACTGGCTAATACTCTCTTCTATTATGCAAAGGCAAAGGGTGTTACAGGTGCGGATCTTGCAACAGGCGAATCTACTTATAAGTCAAGTCAGGGTACAAGCGGCAGCACATCTGATTACGGTGCTCAGGCTCTCTACCTTGGTAAGGAACTTATGGATCGTATGTGGGATAAGGCTCGTGATGATATCGGTCTTTCTATCTCCGATCATAATACCAACCTTACAAGACTTTGGGAAACAAAGCTTGAACTTCCTAATGGCAGTGTCGCAAATGGTCAAGGCAATGTCCTCTCAGCTGATCGTTACACAGGTGCTATGCCTAATGGCGATGTTATCAAAGACGGCGTTGCATTCGTTGATATTCGTTCAAATTATGAGTCTTCTGATATGTATCAGGCTGCTAAGGCTGAATATGAGAAGACAGGCAACACAGACGGCTATTACTTCAAGCTCCACAGATTCTGGCATGAAGGCGATGCTCTGATGGCTCTTGGTACTTTGTTCGAACTTTATCCTGAACTGACTCCTGATGATTCAGAAGAAGCTTTGACTGTTGACAAGTCTGCTATTGAGCTGGAAATTGGCGAAACAGATACAATAACACCAAACAAGGACGGCTGCACATTTGAGTCTGCTGACAGCAGTGTTGCAACTGTTGATCAGAATGGTACTGTAACAGGTGTTGCTGAAGGTACTACTACTGTAACTGTAACAGATGCAGACGGCAATACAGCTACTGTTAAGGTTACTGTTAAGGGCGCTGTTACAACAACAGCAACAACAACAACAACGGCTGCAACTACTACCAATACTGTTGCCACTACAACTGGTCAGCAGGAGTGGAATGACCTTATAGGCGACTGCAACCTTGATGGTTATGTTACAATGGTAGATATCGTTTACCTGAGTAAGTATATTTCAGGTGCTGGTATGACATTCAATGAACAGCAGAAGAGAAATGCTGACTGCTATGCCGATGGCGCTGGTGAAGTAGATAGTAAAGATGCAACATCTCTGCTGAAGTTCTTGGCAGAAAAGATTGCTTCTCTTCCAGAGGCATAATATATTGAACTTTATTTTGCACTCCTTTAAATAACGTAAAAGGCGGTACGATTTATTCGTGCCGTCTTTTTCTGCTTCATTCCTTTAAAATATTTAAAATCTCCTATTGATTTTTATGTCGGGAGATGGTATAATATATCATATATGTACATGAAAGAAGGATTAACTTGGTAAAAAGCATGACTGGCTTCGGAAGATCAAATCTTGCTCTCGAAAACATGGACGTGATTGTGGAAATACGTTCGGTCAATCATAGATTTCTCGAAACATCAGTGAGGCTGCCTCACGCTTACAGTTATCTTGAGGATAAACTGAAAAAATGTATTCAGCAGAGAGCCGCAAGAGGGAAAATTGATATTACACTCAACATTCAGGTACACGGTGCAGATGATGTGGAAGTTCTTTTAAACGATGATTTAGCCGTTTCCTATGTGAATGCGCTTCGCCTTGCAAACAAAAAGCTGGGGCTTGATGATGATATTACACTCACTTCAATTATGCGCTTTTCCGATATTTTTTCTCTGAGAAAGATTCAGCTTGATGAGGACGCAGTCTGGGCATCGGTTCTTCCTGTTGTAACTGATGCGGCTGATAAGTTTTTTGCAATGCGTGCTGTTGAAGGTGAAAAACTTTATTGCGATTTGGAAAATCGCCTTGATTTATTGGAAAAAATGCTTTCTAAAGTGAAAGAATATGCTCCTGAAACAGCAGAGAGGTATTATAATAAGCTTTATGCTAAGCTCTCAGAAATTCTTGCTGACAAGGATATCGAAGAGTCGAGAATTACAACGGAAGCTGCGATTTTTGCAGACCGTATAGCTATTGATGAAGAAGTTGTGCGCCTTGAAAGCCATATTGAACAGTTTCGTGCGTTGATGAGCTCCGATGAACCTATAGGGAGAAAGCTCGATTTTCTCGTTCAGGAAATGAACCGGGAGGTTAATACAATGGGATCAAAGGCACAGGATCTTGCTGTAACGCGCCTTGTGGTGGATATGAAGTCCGAAATTGAGAAAATGCGCGAGCAGATACAGAATATAGAATGAGGTGAAATAGATGATGAAAAAGGGGATGCTTATTGTTGTTTCCGGACCTTCAGGCTGCGGAAAAGGCACGGTTCTGAGTCAGGTAAAAAAAGAAATTGATTTTAGCTATTCGGTTTCTGTAACAACTCGTGAAATTCGTAAGGGGGAAATTGACGGCATAAATTATCATTATATTTCAAAAGAAAAATTTAAGGAACTGATTGCCGAAGAAAAGATTTTGGAATATACAGAGTACTGCGGAAACTATTACGGAACACTTCGTGAAGAAGTGGAGGAACGGCGTAACAATGGATATGACGTACTTCTTGAAATAGAGGTAATGGGCGCTGCAAATGTAAAGCGCTTATGTCCGGATGCAGTACTGGTTTTTATTGCTCCGCCATCTGTCAGAGAACTTGAGAGAAGGCTTCTAAAGCGCGGTACAGAGACGCCTGATGTTATAGCTAAACGCGTTGCCCAAGCGGAACGAGAAATAAGATGCAGCGTAAATTATGATTACATTATTGTAAATGATGCGCTTGAAAAGGCTGTAAATGATGTTAAATCCGTTATAATTGCAGAAAAAATTTCTGCTTTGAATAAAGAAGAAATTGTAAGTGAGGTGCTTAATTCATGAATATGCTCAGACCATCTATGAATCAGTTGATATCAAAAAATGAAAGCGGCTACTCTCTGGTAGTCGGAGTTGCAAAGCGTGCAAGAGAAATTGCTGATGAGCTTTACGAAAAGGGAGAGATTTTAAAAGAAAAGCCGGTAAAAACTGCGGTTGAGGAGCTTGCCGCTGGAAAGTACAGAATTGTTGAGGACAATACAAATAAGTTTTAATTAAAGAAAAGAGGCGTGTGTGATGAATACATACTGGAAGGTTTCTGTCGCTGTATGGGATACAGCATATTCCTTTGACCGGCTGTTCACATACACGTCTTTTGAACATGTTGAAGTTGGATGCCGTGTTGCAGTTCCGTTTGGCTGGAATAATTCTAAACGCGTGGGAATGGTGCTTGACGCTAAGGAAACATCAGAGCCGCTCGATTCCCGTATTAAGCCTGTCGCCTTTGTAATGGACAGCGAATCCCTTCTCAACGAAGAACAGCTTGAACTTATTTTTTGGCTTAAGGAAAATACATTCTGTACTTATTCAGATGCAATAAGAACTATTTTGCCTGCCGGTATGCAGGTGCAGATATGTCAGAAAGCTGAGCTGATGCCTGTCCCTGAGGATATTTTTCTCACGGAAGATGAGAAAAGCGTTGTTAAATTTTTGCAATCTGCCAAAAGCCAGCGCAGCTTCGACAGGCTTTTACAGTCTGAAGGCAATGAGGATAAACAAAGAACCATTGATTCGCTTTTTGAAAAGGGAATACTTAAAATGACAGATTATGCCAAGCAACGGCTCAGCGATTCCGGTATAAAAATGCTTCGTCTTAAGGAGAATTATAAAGATGTATTAAAAACGTGTCGAATAACGCCAAAGCAGAAAAAACTTATTGAGCTTTTGGAGGAACAGCCTGTTCTTTCTGAAAAAGAAGCGTGTTATCTTTGCGGTATTACTTCTTCAGTGGTTGCAGGAACTCTGAAGGCAGGCGCTGTTGAAAGATACATAAGCGATAATTTTCGGGACATTCCTGAAACTAAAAAAACGCGTGATGCAAATGATATAAAACTTTCAGATGTTCAAAAGCCTGTGTTTGAAAAGGTTCTGTCTGCGGTACGTGAGAAAAATTCCCGCTGCTTTCTGCTCCATGGTATCACAGGCAGCGGCAAGACAAGCGTTTTTATGAAATTGATTAATGAAACTATAGCTTTTGGCAAACAGGTGATAATGCTTGTTCCTGAAATTGCGCTTACTCCTCAGATAGTAAAGGAGTTTTGCAGCTTTTTTGGTTCACAGGTAACTGTAATACACAGCGGATTGTCATTAGGACAGCGTGCAGATGCTTATAAAAGGATCAAAAAGGGCGATGTAAAAATCGTTATTGGAACAAGAAGTGCTGTTTTCGCTCCTACCCAAAATCTTGGGCTTGTTATTATAGACGAGGAAGGTGAAAGAGCGTATAAGTCTGACATTTCACCCCGATACCATGCCGTTGAAGTAGCGAAAAAACGATGCCGTACAAATAAATGCACGCTTCTGCTCGCTTCTGCCACACCGTCTATTGAAAGCTATTATTATGCGCAAAAAGGAGTGTATACGCTCCTTGAAATGAAAAAGAGATACGCCGATATGCCGCTGCCTATGGTTTCTATAGTAGATATGAATGAAGAGCGCCAGCTTGGTAATGATACGGAGTTCAGTGATGAACTGATGCTAGCTTTAAAGGAAAACCTTGCATCAGGGCAGCAATCCATAATTCTTTTGAACAGACGAGGCTATCATACTATTATAAGCTGCTGCAGCTGCAATAAGCCCGTATACTGCCCTAATTGCAGTGTTCACATGACGTATCATAAGGTGAATAACAGCCTTATGTGTCATTATTGCGGACATACAGAGGAAATGGTAGAGAGCTGCAAATTTTGCGGCGGAAAACGTATGAGAAAAATGGGCTTCGGTACGCAAACTCTTGAAGAGGCTTTGGAACGATCTTTGCCGGAAGCAAGGATTCTCAGAATGGATGCAGATACAACAATGTCACGTTATGCTTATGAGGAAAAATTTTCTGCATTTGCACGGGGTGAATATGACATAATGGCAGGAACTCAGATGATAGGCAAAGGTCTTAATTTCCCTAATGTTACGCTGGTTGGAGTATTGTCAGTAGATAAGGCTCTTTTCGCAGGAGATTTCAGAAGCTATGAAAAAACGTTTTCCCTTATCACACAGGTCGTAGGGCGCAGCGGCAGAGGTGATAAGAAAGGAAGAGCAATTCTACAAACGTTTATGCCGGAACATTATGTTTTAAAGCTTGCGGCAGCTCAAAATTATGAAAAATTTTACAGTGAGGAGATAACTCTTCGCAGAACTCTTGCTTTTCCGCCTATATGTGATATATGCGTAATAGGTTTTGTAGGTGTATCAGAAGAACTGACCGCTGCGGCGGCAGAATATGCGAAGCAGTGTATAAATTCGCTGGTGAATCAGACAAGGTTTAATAAGCCCTTGCGTGTCCTTGGACCTATGCCTTTTTCATATGGAAAGATAGGCGGAAAATACAGATACCGTCTTATACTTAAATGCAAAAACACAAAAGAATACCGTGATTTAATACGTGAAATATTAAAAGCTGTATATGCACAAAAAGAATTTACAAAAATACACGTTTACGCTGATATGAATGGCGATATTGGCGTATAATGAATGGAGGAACTCATGGCAATTAGAAGGATAGTCAAGGAGGGCGATTCAGTTCTCCGCAGTATTTGCAAGCCTGTTGAAGTATTTGACGGAAAGCTGCATCAGCTTCTTGATGACATGCAGGAAACGCTGAAAAAAGCGGAGGGTGTAGGTCTTGCAGCACCGCAGGTTGGATATTGCAGAAGATTTTTTATAATGGATCTTGGCGAAGAGGAAATGATTGAAGTTATCAATCCGCAAATTATAAAGACAAGCGGTAGACAGAAAGTTGTGGAAGGCTGTTTGTCGTGCCCAAATAAATGGGGATATGTTGTACGTCCAAAAAAGTGCAGATTCAAGGCACAGGATCGCTATGGCAACTGGTACGAAATGACGCTTACAGATCTGGGTGCGCAATGCGTTTGTCATGAAAACGATCATTTAGACGGTAAGCTATTTATTGATATAGTAGAAAGATTTTTAACACCGGAGGAAATGGAAGATTTATGAAAATTGTATTTATGGGCACGCCTGACTTTGCCGTACCTTGTTTGCGTGCTTTAGCGGATAGCTGTCATGAGGTGGCTGCCGTTTTTACACAGCCTGACAAGCCTAAAGGAAGAGGATATAAAATGATACCGACTCCTGTAAAAGCAGCAGCTCTTGAGTACGGATTTTCTGTTTATCAGCCGCTGTCACTGAGAAAGGGAGACGATGCATTTTATGCAATAAAAAAACTCAGAGAGATTTCTCCCGAACTTATAGTTGTAGTGGCATATGGGCAGATTCTGCCGAAAGAAATACTTGAATTGCCTAAATATAAGTGCATAAATATTCATGCATCGCTTTTGCCGGCATACAGAGGAGCTGCCCCTATTCAGCGTTGTATTCTCAATGGAGAAAAGAAAACGGGAATTACCTCAATGCTCATGGAAGAAGGGCTTGACACCGGTGATATGCTTCTTAAATGTGAAACGGAAATAGGCGGGAATGAAACGGCTTCAGATTTGCATGACAGATTATCTGTTATGGGAGCAGAGCTTCTGCTTGATACTGTTAAGGGACTTTCTGACGGAACAATCATTCCTGTAGCTCAGGATGATTCTCTTTCGTCTTATGCTTCAAGGATTACTAAAGAAATGTCAGAGCTTGACTTTAATAAGCCGGCTGCAGAGCTGCATAATATAATAAGAGGTATTACGGGCTTTACAACTTTAGGCGGAAAGAGACTTAAAATTTATTCGTCTTATGTTGCGGAGCTTAAAGGTGCAGATGGTCTTATCAATGGCACTGTTGCAGATAGAGATAAATTTATTGTAAAGTGCGGTGACGGTAAAGGTATTGCATTTTGTGAAATACAGCCGGAAGGCAAAAAACGTATGAAAACAGAGGATTTTTTACGGGGAACGAAGATAAAATCAGAAACTGTACTGGGGAAGTAAAGGAGTAAACCATGCATCATTATTATTTTCAAACAACAGACTTCTGGTTAAGCATATGGCCTATCATTATAGGTATGGTAATATGCGCTATAGCGTCAGTTAATGTAAATTCAACTTTTAAGCGATATTCTTCTGTACACAATTCAAGAGGTATAACGGGTGCTCAAGCTGCAAGACAGATACTTGACAGCAATGGACTTTATCATGTGTCTATAGAAAGGATCAGTGGCAGCCTTACCGATCATTATGACCCTAAGGCGAATGTCGTGCGCTTATCGGAATCTGTATATAATTCAACATCTGTAGCTGCCGTAGGCGTAGCTGCTCATGAATGCGGCCACGCTGTACAGCATGCTTCTGACTATATGCCTATTAAAATTAGGCAGGCAATAATTCCTATAACCAATTTCGGCTCAAAGCTGTGGTATATTGTATTTATAGTAGGTCTTGCACTGGCAAGTACAGAGCTTGGAACAGGGCTTATATATGCAGGAATAATCCTCTTTGCACTTGTGGTTTTATTTCAGTTAGTTACACTTCCCGTAGAGTTTAATGCAAGCAGCCGTGCTTTAAAAACTCTTGAAAGTTATAATATATTGGAAAATGATGAACTGTCAAAAGCCGGTAAAGTTCTTCGCGCAGCTGCTATGACATATGTTGCAGCTGTTGCAAATGCACTGATTCAGCTTTTAAGACTGCTTGCTATTGCTAATAATAAGAAAAAATGAGTGCAAGAAAAATGGCAGTGACACTTCTTATACAGAGAGAAAAAACACAAGGTTATTTAAATCTTATGCTTGATAGCGCTCTTTCAAAGCCAGAGCTTGACGCACGTGATAAAAAGTTTTGTTCTGCACTTTGTTACGGCGTTCTTGAAAGACAGATCACGCTTGATTATATAATAAAGAAATACAGCAGAAAACATCCTGAGAAGCTTGACGCAGCTGTTTTGCAGATACTGCGCGCAGGTCTTTATCAACTTTTATATATGGATCAGATCCCTGATGCTGCTGCTGTAAGCGAGAGCGTAAAGCTTACAAAAAAATTCGGTAAGACAAGTGCTGCCGGCTTTGTAAACGCAGTTCTGAGAAATTTTATAAGAGATGGTAAAAAGATATATTATCCCGATGAGGCAAAGCAGAGAGCATCTGTAATGTATTCTGTACCTGAGTGGCTTGTGAAAAGGCTTTTTGAGAGCCTTGGTGAAAAAGATGCCTGTGAATTTCTTGAAGACGCACAGCGCGTACCTCCTCTTACTATAAGAAGAAATCCTCTCGTTATAAATGAGAATGAGATTCTTTCGTTGCTTGCAGAGCAGGGTATAGAGAAACATTCATGTGTTTCAGATGCATATATTTTAAAAAATGGTGGAAATATCAGGAAGAATGAAGTCTTTAGGAAAGGCGGATTTCATGTTCAGGATATAGCATCGCAGCTCTGTGCGATGGCTCTTGATGCAAAAGAGGGAATGACTGTTCTCGATCTGTGTGCAGCGCCTGGAGGAAAGACGTTTACAATAGCTGAATATATGAACGGCAAAGGTGAAATTTTTTCCTTTGATATTTTTGAACAGAGAGCAGATCTCATTGTCAAAGGTGCAGAGAGGCTTCATCTTAAAAACGTATTTGTAAAGCAGGGAGATGCTTCGGTGTATAACGATGAGCTTCCGAAAGCTGACAGAGTTTTGTGTGATGTCCCTTGTTCCGGAATAGGAGTAATAAGGCGAAAACCTGAGATACGATATAAAAGTGAGGAAGAGCTTGCCGATTTACCGGAAATACAGATGGCTATTCTTGAAAATGCAGCACGTTATGTAAAGCAGGGCGGAATACTGCTTTATTCAACCTGTACAGTACTTAAAGAAGAGAACGAACAGGTTGCGGAGAAATTTCAGCTCAGGCATCCTGAATTTGAAAAATGCGCGCTTCTTCCAGATATTCATGAAAAGCTTTCAAGCAGCATGGCAACTCTTCTTCCGTCATTATTTGGCAGCGATGGCTTTTTTATGGCTAAGTTCAGACGTATGAAATAATGGAGGTTTTATGGAGCGTATTGATATTCTATCACTTGAGTTTGATGAACTTCTGGAGGAGATTCAGTTAATGGGCGAACCGAAATTCCGGGCAAAACAGATTTTCTCATGGCTTCATGAAAAAAAAGTCACATCGTTTGATGAAATGACAACATTATCTTTACAATTAAGGCGGCGTCTCGACGAAAAATTTTGTTTAAACCGACTAAAAATTGTAAAAAGGCTTGCATCATCGGCAGATAATACTGTAAAATATCTATATAAGCTGACTGATGGCAACTATGTTGAGACTGTTTGGATGGAATATCGTCATGGAGCGAGCATATGTCTTTCCACACAGGTAGGCTGCCGTATGGGTTGTAAGTTTTGCGCCTCAACTATTGCAGGTTATGTGAGAAATTTAACAGCGGGAGAAATACTTCTTCAGATATATGAGACGGAGCGTGATATGGGTAAAAAAATCGACAGTATTGTACTTATGGGAATCGG
>CAZINV010000019.1:3410-10611 GCA_964540685.1 uncultured Ruminococcus sp. | reverse complement strand
CGTTACCGCCGAGCATAATATCAGTACCACGGCCTGCCATATTTGTAGCAATGGTAACAGCGCCAAGCTTACCTGCCTGAGCAACGATTTCAGCTTCTTTAGCATGATATTTAGCGTTCAGAACCTCATGCTTTATTCCCTTCTTCTTGAGCATTGCAGAAAGAAGCTCGGATTTCTCAATAGAGATAGTACCTACCAGAACCGGCTGTCCTTTCTCGTGGCATTCAATTATCTGATCAATTATTGCGCGGTACTTTGCGGCTTCTGTACGATAAATAAGGTCATTGTGGTCAATTCTCAAAACAGGGCGGTTTGTAGGAATCGCAATAACGTCGAGCTTATAAATCTCGCGGAATTCGTCTTCTTCCGTCATTGCTGTACCGGTCATACCGGAAAGTTTATTATACAGGCGGAAATAGTTCTGGAATGTAATTGTAGCAAGTGTTTTTGACTCGCGCATTACCTTTACATCTTCCTTAGCTTCAATTGCCTGATGCAGACCGTCATTGAAGCGGCGGCCAAGCATCTTACGGCCTGTAAATTCGTCTATGATGATTACTTCGCCATCTTCAACTATATAGTCAATGTCCTTGCGCATAACGCCGTTTGCTTTAAGCGCCTGATTTATATGGTGCATAAGCGTCATATTATCGGGATCCATAAGGTTCTCTATAGCAAAATAATCCTCAGCTTTCTTAATACCGCGGCGTGTAATAGTTGCGGTTTTAGCTTTTTCATCAACGATATAATCCGCTTCCTGATTTATTTCCTCCTGATCCTGCTTAGAGTCTGTTTCAACAATAACAGTAGGATTCAGTGTCTTTGCAAATTTGTCAACAACTCCGTAAAGCGCGGTGGATTTATCGCCTCGTCCGGAAATGATAAGAGGTGTTCTTGCCTCGTCAATAAGGATAGAGTCAACCTCATCCACAATAGCAAAGTTATGTTCTCTCTGAACCTTATCCTTCTTATAAATAACCATATTATCGCGAAGGTAGTCAAATCCAAGCTCATTATTCGTTCCATATGTAACGTCGCAGTTATAAGCCTCACGGCGCTGATCGTTATTAAGACCATGGAGAATGCAGCCTACAGTCAAACCTAAGTAACGGAGAACCTTGCCCATTTCATCTGACTGTGTCTTTGCCAGATAGTCATTTACTGTTACGATATGAACGCCCTTGCCGGGAAGAGCGTTGAGATAAGCAGAAACGCAGGCAACCAGAGTTTTACCTTCACCTGTTTTCATTTCTGCTATACGTCCTTGATGCAGTACTATTGCACCTATGAGCTGTACCGGAAACGGTCTCTTGCCGAGCACACGATCAGCCGCTTCACGGACAGTCGCAAGCGCTTCCGGAATAAGCGAATCCAAAGTTTCGCCGGTTTCCAGACGATCGCGAAATTCAGATGTCTTTTGCTTAAGCTCTGCGTCAGACAGAGCTTTGTACTCTTCCTCCAGAGCGATAATTTTATTTTTTATCGGTTCAATTCTTGCCAGCTCTCTTGTACTGTACGAGCCGAACACTTTGCTAAAAATACCCATTAGTCTACCGCCTTTTATTTTAAAGTATACAATTTAAAGTATAGCATATAAATTATTTTTTGTCAACTGAAATTCAAATAAGTAAATAAATTTTGAATTAAGTAAACTTTCTCTCATAGATTCAATGCAAATTCTGATAATATCTGCATATATCCTGCAGTTTGCATACTGTGCATTTGGGATTCCTTGCTCTGCACGTATCGCGCCCGAACTGCACTGTTCTGTGACAGAAGTCTGAGGAGCGCTCGGGAGGAATAAGGGGAAGAAGGTCTTTTTCAACCTTAAACGGTTCTTTGTTCTCAGTAAGTCCAAGCCTGCCTGTTATTCTTATAAAGTGTGTATCTGTTACAATAGCGGGCTTTCCATACACATCGCCAAGTATAAGATTGGCGGTTTTTCTCCCGACTCCGGGAAGTGTAAGCAGCTCCTCCATTGTATCAGGAATTTCTCCGCCGTATGTATTTATCAGCCTTTGCGCCATTCCTATAATACTTTCAGCTTTTGTTCTGTAGAAGCCGCACGGTCTTATGTCCATTGCAAGTTCTAAAAAATCTGCATCTGCAAATGATTCGAGAGTAGTGTATTTCTGAAAAAGCGCTTTTGTTACAATATTCACTCTCGCGTCAGTACACTGAGCGGACAGGCGCACTGCAATAAGCAGTTCGTAAGGCTTGTCATATTTTAATGCACAAGCTGAATCCGGATATATTTCCTCAAGAATATCGCATGCCCGTATGGCAATTTCCTCTTTTGTATATTCCACTGAATCCTCCTTACCTGTTATCTATTTTTTCCGGATAAAGATCATGATGGACGAGTCTGTCCCATGCAACGTCTTCCCACTTTGTATCTTTTTTTCCGTAATTACAGTACGGATCAATGGAAATTCCTCCTCTTGGAGTAAACTTTCCCCAAACTTCAATATAAAACGGATCCATAAGCCTTATAAGGTCATTCATGATAATATTTACGCAGTCCTCATGGAAATCTCCGTGATTGCGGAAGCTGAAAAGATAGAGCTTCAGCGACTTGCTTTCAACCATGCGCCGGTCAGGAACATAGGAAATATAAATTGAAGCAAAGTCCGGCTGACCTGTAATAGGGCAAAGACTTGTAAATTCCGGACAATTGAATTTTACAAAATAGTCTCTCCCTATGTGTTTGTTTTCAAACGTTTCCAATACTTCCGGCGCGTAATTGTCTTTATACTTTATATTATGATTTCCGAGGAGCGTAATGCCTGCAGCCTCGTTTTCAGTCCTTCCTGCCATTTTGAACCGCCTCCATTAACGGGTCTTGAGCGCCGTTTGCCCTGAAAGCTTCTATTCTGTCACGGCAGGTTCCGCACATTCCGCACGGAGTATCACCGCCTTCATAGCAGCTCCATGTAAGCTCATACGGGACTTTAAGTTCAAGACCAAGCTTTACAATTTCCTTTTTCGTCATGTTTACAAACGGTGCCTCAACGCTAAGCTTCCTGCCGCTGCCCTCATATATGGCCTTCGACATTGCATCGTTAAACACAGAGGAGCAGTCAGGGTAAGCATTTCCTGCGGCATCGTCTGCATGGGGACCGTAATATAAGATTTTGCAGCTGCGGGAAAGAGCTATACTTGCAGCAGTTGAAAGAAACAGCCCGTTTCTGAAGGGCACATATGTGGAAACCGGAGAGCCGTTTGTCTTTTTTAGCTGTTCGGAATAGCTTTCCTTTGGAATATCCTTATCAGAGCCTTTTAAAAGAGAACAGTCTGAATCTGCAAATATCAGTGACAAATCAAGCGTCTGATGCATTACATTGTAATACTCCGCTATTCTTTCAGCAGATTTTATTTCTTTATTATGCTTCTGTCCATAGCTTATTGACAGAGCAATAACGTTTTCCGCGCCGTGCTTTTTAACAGCCAGTGCAAGACATGTTGAACTGTCAATGCCGCCGCTTAGCAATACCATTGCATCCATTTATTTACGCTCCTTTTCAATCCATTACAAGCTCTTGCAGAAACGGGTCGTTTTCATATGCGCCGCAGAACGTCGTTGTAGTAGTTTTCGCAGGGAAATTTCTTATTCCTCTTGCGGTCATGCAGCTATGGGAAGCTGTTATCACAACGCCTACATCCTCTGAGCCTGTGGCTATTCTCATTATTTCTGCAATATCCTGCCCCAGGCGTTCCTGCAATTGAAGCCGCTTTGCCGCCATATCGCAGATACGCGATATTTTGCTTAAACCTATGACTTTTCCGTTTGGAAGATATGATACATTTACATGCATATCGTACATTAAAGCCATATGATGCTCGCAGTAGCTGTATACGCATATATCCTTTACGGTCACTGCCGCTCCTTTGCCTGCAGCTTTTGTTTCCGTAAATGTTTTTTCAAACATATCCGCAATTTCTTTATTTGTATAGGATATTCCTTCAAATATCTCTGTAAACATTCTTGCGACGCGCTCAGGTGTTTCCGCAAGCCCTTCTCTATCGGGATCTTCGCCGATCGCTTCCAGAAGTCCCCGGATATGATATGCAACTTTTTCCTTATTGATCGCCATTGATGTCACACTCCTCTTTTTTCAGGATTCCATATGAACTTGTGAAGCTGAAGCTGCAGTCTGACTTTGCCCATATTTTTAAGCTTCATAAATTCAACAATAAACGCAGGGTCTATTTTGCCGAATACAGGGCTTAAAATCACATGGCATCTTTCTGTAAGATTATATTTTTCTACAATTTCTGCAGCGCGTTCCAGATCTTCTTTACAGCCTGAAACAAATTTCATACAGTCCTTTTTCTCTATAAACGCAAGATTATGCTCAAGGCACATATTATCTTCCATACCGCTTGAGGGAAGCTTATAGTCGATTGTAAAAACAGGTCTGTTTTTTATAAAGGCAAATTCACCGATGCTGACGCTTCCATTTGTTTCTATCTCCACATTGAGGCTTTCATCTTCTGTAAGGCAAATAAGCAGCTCTTTTATATAAGGTGCAATAAGCGGTTCTCCTCCCGTGAGAGTAACATTTTTTATGCCTGTTTTCAGAACAGCATTTTTTATTTCCGAAGCTGTCATATCTTTATGCGGCGTGCTTTCAGAATTTGCCCACATTGTATCGCAATAGCTGCACTTTAAATTGCATCCGCAAAGTCTTATAAATACGGCAAGCTCTCCCGCACGCATTCCCTCTCCGTTTATACTTGTAAAAATTTCCGCTGTTTTGTATTTTGATTCCATATTAATTTACCTCGTAAACAGCGCAGTTTTCTGGAGTTTCATAAACAGTGACGCTTTTTACCGGAATATTATCTTCTGACAGAAGCTGGAAGAAGTATCGGGCAAAGCATTCGGCAGTAGGGCGGAAAGGTACTGCTGCAAGCTTGAAATTTTCTTCATTTAAAGCCTCGATGGTTTTTTCTTTCAAAGTGCCTTCTTCATAAATAAGCGCATGATCCAGGCTGTCTGCAAGCTTGCGCACAGCTTTTTTAAGATCGCCGAAATCTATTACCATACCTCTGCACTGACCGGATTCGTTCAGCGTCTCCGATGACACCAAAACTTCTATATTCCATCTGTGACCATGAATATTTGCGCATTTTCCCTTGTAGCCGCTTAAAAAATGGGCGCTGTCAAAAGCGGCTGATGTTTTGAGATAATACATATTTCCCTCCAAAAAAGCGGCTTCTCCCACAGAAAAGCCGCTTTACATACATAATAATGTCAAGGCTGCCCGTAGTTTTATTTAACGACAGGATGGTGCAAATGAACTGTCAATTAAATTATATCACACCTGTAAACCGGTGTCAACATAAAAAGCGCCGCACAAGGAAATGTAAAGCTGCAGCAAAAAAATATTTTGTGTACTGCAAGGGAGGACTTTGCTATGTAAATAAAAAAAGCCCGATATTCCGGACTTTTTCAAATGCCTCTCTATTTTTCGCGGCAGCAATATGGAGCTGATAACCGGATTTGAACCGGTGACCTCATCCTTACCAAGGATGCGCTCTACCGACTGAGCTATATCAGCAAATGCAAACCTGAGCAGCCCTTCAAAATTGCCGCTAAGGCTTACGGTAGTTATTATATCACAGAAAGCAGCACTTGTCAATAGCTTTTTTAAGTTTTATTTTTCTAAAGCAGGCAGGCTCTGAAAGCAACGCCTTCAGCGTGTAACTTCTTGTAAAAGAAATATGCGCTTACAATGGTGATAAATCCATTACGGGAAAAGGTCAAAAATCGTTTCCGCAGCAGCTAAAACAATCGGGTCTATAAAAGTAAAAATTACTGTATGAGCTTCATCTGATTCTATAAATGAAAAGTCAAAAACCCCGCTTTTCCCCAAAACACTTATTTCCAGCCGGTCTTCCGAATCTTTTTTTATCTCAGCCATTGCGGTTTCTACAGGGTTCAGCTTATTCTCAGCCGCTGCCGAGACCTCCAGCCAGCTGAGAACGCCTGCATTCAGCATAACATATGCAGCAAGTATTTCTATAGCTTTAAGAACACGCGCTTTCATTTGATTTCCCTCCACTTAATGCAAATCAAGTAAAACTTCCGCCAAAGCATCGCCGAAAAGCGAACCGGCATACACCGCCTGCTCAAGAGTATTTCCATGAGAGCCGACTTCTATAAGCAGACTTCCGGCAGTTAGATCCTGATTATATTTTCTGTAATCAAAGAGTAAAGGTCTTGCCAGTCCCGGATTCATACTCTCAATCTGCTCCTGCAGACGGCATGCAAAGCGAAAATTACATAGGAAGTTAGGCATATTCATAGTGCCGTCATCACATCCGGATATTATCATTATCTGCGCCGACTCTTTTCCGTTTATTTCCACAATGGGCTGAGTGATGGCAGTTTCAGTCCCTATGGCGTCCCTATGTATATCAAGCACTACGCGTATGCTTGGGTTTTCTTCCAAAATTGATTTTATTGTCTCCGCACTGCGTTCATATGCGCCTGTATATGACGGATAATCGTGTATTGTTTCATCGTGAATAGTAACTATACCGGCAGCCCTTAGCTTTTCGGCTATAGCGTCGCCCACTGCAATAACATTTTTGCTGCTATCGGTTGTACGGTAATTAAAGCTTGGATCAAAGCATTCTCTTACATAAGGCTCATATGTTTCTGTAGTGTGCGTATGCATTATAAGAACCTGAGGCTTTTCGTTTACAGATATTTTAAATGCGGGACTCAGCACGCTTTCCTGCAAAAGCTCGCTGTTTGAAATGGACGTGTAATTTGCCACCTGACCGCCGTTTTCCAGGGTAAAGAACTTATCTCCTGAATAATTTCCAAGCGTTGTACGGATTACTTCCGTTTCATTGCTTACATTCCAGCTTTCCGGATAGGGCTTGCTTCCGGCATCCTTTTCATCGGACTCTTTTTCCGCTTCATTATTATTATTTTCTTCGGCAGATGCCGCTGCTTCAAGAGCTTCACTGCCAATAGGATTCCAGTCTTCTCTTTGGAGGTCAACATATACCTCATTGCATACATTGCTGAGCTCATCGTCTGCCGCATCAGATTTATCATTTTCAGCTGCTTTTTCAGAAAAGCTTCCCGCAATGCATATGCTGACTGCAAATGCCGTCAGAATAAAACCTATATATGCAAGTATCCTGCGTTTTAAGCGCCGTGCCGCTCTTCTTGAAAGTCTTT
>CAZINV010000019.1:0-3400 GCA_964540685.1 uncultured Ruminococcus sp. | reverse complement strand
ACCTCGTTATTATATCCGTGATGGTTCAGTTTATGCAAGGCGGCTGCACATTATGAATAAAAAGACACTTCCGGCATTATTCTTCCCATACTATTTTTCTATTATACGATGAACGTGTTTCAAAAAGAAATCAGCTGTAAAGCCGCAAAATAATCCTGCGGCTATTCCAAATAATATAAGCAGCGGCAGATACGCAAATACATACGTACTCTTCAAAATAACAGCAGCAGCGCATATCTGACCTATATTGTGGCTCACTCCTCCGACCGCTCCCGTAAACCAAATCAGCCTTTTCCCAAAAAGCTTAATGCATAGAGACATAGTGCAGAAGCTGAGCAGTCCTCCTGCAAGCGAGTAAATAAGCGATACCATTTGCCCTGCAAAAAAGCTCCCTAGAAGTATGCGCGCCAAAGACACGGAAAGCGCGTCTTTTTTGGAACAGTCCGCCAAAAGGTAAAGCGTTACGACATTAGCAAGTCCAAGCTTAATTCCCGGAATATAGAAAACAGGAGACGGCAGCTGCGCCTCCAAAATAAACACAGTAAGAGCAATTGCGGCAAACATTGAAAGCCGTACAAGATGCTTTACGTTCTTAGATTTATTAGATCTATTTGTCATTCTCCTCATCCTTTATAACAATGACAACTCTATTCGGCAGGCATACAATAGGCGTATCTTCGCTGCTTCTGTATCCCATTTTTACGCAGAGCTGATCCTTACAGTTTGCTTCTTTCATGTGAATCTTTCCATTTTCCACTTCAATAACATTTTTGTTTCCGCTTTCATCGCTTATGGTTACTGTTTTGCCGTCGGTACTTCCGTCAAGAGGAACTCTTTCTATTTCTTCGCCATTCTGATATATATATGCCACGCTGCATCCCTTTGATTCTTTTGCGCTGAAAGCCGCTGCTGCGCATATTGCCGCCGCTGCCGCGATTATTACGGCAGGTATAAGGCTTTTTATTTTCATAATGCAACCTCATTTCATTATTCTTATGAATAAGCCAATAGATTGTTCATTCATAGAAATAGCCCCATTGTAATCATATGCTTTTGATAACAAACCGGACAGAATCATATTTATAGTGATTTCCCGTTACTGAAATTATATCACATAAGTAAGTCCAAATGCAAGACATTATATGCGTTTTTTCCTTAATTATTAAATTTGACTCATGATTCTGTGGCTTTTAGCACTTTTATGGTAGATAATATATTATCGAAATCGTCCGACTTTCTACCATTTTTTCTACCAAAAATCGCTTGTTTATGTTTTCTTTTTCTTTCAGATGATTTTTCAATATTATCTAATATAATATCGAAATGGTTACTTAGACTGCTCCGTTTTTATCAGTATGAAGTTACTTTTACGACTCTTTCTTCTCGCCGCCGAGCACTCTTGCGATAGTTTCCGCAGAAGCGAGTTTGGCATTGTACTCAAGGTGGCTGTAGAGGTTTGCCGTGATTGAGAAGTTCGAGTGACCCAGCCATTCCTGAATTGCCTTCATCGGAATATCATTAGCGAGAAGAAGACTTGCACAGCTGTGGCGGAGGTCATGGAAACGGAGATGTCTCAAACCTTTGGTCTTGATAATGTAGTCGAAGTGAGTGGAGACAAAATCAGGTGTAAGAAGCTTACCATCGGGACGGCGACAAATAAAACCCTCATACTCGGTGTCATACTCCTTGCCGAAAGTCTTGCGGAAGTAATCCTCCGATTTCTTTTTAGCTAAGAGCATTTCCTCAATGTGCGGTATCAGCGGCAGCGTTCTCCTTGTGGAGTTGGTTTTCAGTCGGGTTTCCACATAGAGCCTTTCCACACCGTCATCATCGTACACATTCACGACCTTACGCTGAATTGTGATGGTCTTGTTCTTGAAGTCAACCGCATCCCAACGTAAGCCGAGGATTTCACAGCGGCGTAAACCGTAATAAGCTGCGATATGCACAACGATCTCCATGTCATCGTCCTTGAACACCTCAAACAAACCGTTCAGCTCGTCCTGATTGTAAAACGTTGCTTCGTGCCTGTCGGCTCTGGGCATTGTCATCTTATCCATCGGGTGTTTTTCAAGCATTTCACTCTTAACTGCATAGGTAAAAGCAGAGTGCAGTGCATGATAGTACTGCTTGATCGTAGCACCTTTCACACCGCTTTCAAGCTTCTTATTCAGAAACTCCTGAACAATGTTGCGGTTCATCTCGCCGAGTTTGATAGCAGGGTATTTTTCATCGAGGAACTGCATAAAACTGTTTGAGATATTTCGGTAACACTGATGTGTCGTCCTTGCGAGTTCAGGTTTGACCGCTCCAAGATAAAGCGTGAAGTAGTCCCTCATCGACATTCCCACACCCTGTGGTGAAATTGCTGCATTGCCTGCTGCGACGGTGGGCATAACAGTCTCTGCCTGTGCATTGACCTCGGTTATACCTCCGAAAAACTCATCACTGAACTCATCTACGATTTCCTTGACCTTTGCATTGAGTGCCTTTTTCGGGCATTTCTCAGGCAGTCCCGTTGTTACCCACTTACGCTTACGCTTGCCGTTCTCGTCCTTGAAGTCGAAGACCACGTAGTTTTTGCCGTTTTTCACGGACATAATATACTTATAGGGCAGACTTGCTTTCATTATAATTTCCTCCTGTTATCGAAAGCGGTAGTCTGACTGTTGACACTTATATTATATTATGATTCCGCATATATTGCAACAGTATTGCCCCGCTTTTCTCAAATTTTAGCGCTTTTCACCGAGGAATTACTCGATTTTTTCGGTTCTTGTGCGCTTTGCAGAACGTAATTTATTACTGCGATCTTAGTAATGCGAATGGTTCGACCGCAGGGAATACGCTCAATTTCATTGGCTTTCACTAATTGATAAACCTTTTTTGTGCTTACATTCAGCATAGCGCTTACCTCTTTGACTCCAACTACATCAGGGTAGTTCCTGTACAGGGCGCGGTACACATCTTTCGCACGCATTGCTTTTCGCATAGCTTCAGCTCCTTCCTGTTTACAGAAGAAAAAGAAAACAAATAGCGTAGTGTTTCATATTCAATTGTCAAGATGCTATTTTGTACATCTGTCTGTCGGTTATTTTTGTGTCCAAATGTTGATGTACTGTTGGCAGCACCTGCATATTACAGATGCTCCCGACAGCATATCAAACTGCCGCAGGAAAGAAAAAGGCAATACCGATTATTTATTCAAAGGACTGATTTATGATAGAGTGTCGATATTGCCTGTATTCCTGTTATTCGCCATTGTTTTCCTTTTCAATTAGCGGTAAGATACCGTCCGCCTTCAGAAGTTCGTAAATGAAAAGCCGTCCTGCCTGTGTCCACAGTGTATGGGGTTTTGCTGAGGTGTTGCCGTTGCTGTCATTGACGGTGTAGGTTCTGG
>CAZINV010000018.1:0-10672 GCA_964540685.1 uncultured Ruminococcus sp. | reverse complement strand
GTAACTTTATTCCGCAGATTTTCTTGTCTTTGCTGCTTGCCGTTTGGTTTACGGATTCTAAGCTGCATATTCCGGGTCAGGGCGCATTTAAGGTAATCATGTACCTCCCGAATATTATCACTGCGGTATCAGTTGCTGCTCTGTTTATGCGTTTCTTCTCCAATACTGAGACATGTGCGGCTAATATTATTTTGCAGAATGCAGGTAATTCGCCAATCAAATTTGAGAATAGCAAGGCATGGAGCCGAGGCATTGTAATGTTCATTCAAACGTGGATGTGGTTTGGCAATACAATGATCATGATGATGTCCGGTATTCTAGGTATCAACCCATCCTTGTTTGAAGCTGCAAATATCGACGGCGCGTCAAGCGGCAAGGTTCTTACAAAGATTACACTTCCGCTGCTTAAGCCAATGGTTGTATATACGCTTATCACTTCCATGATCGGCGGTTTGCAGATGTTCGATATTCCTTTCCTGTATCATTCAGGCGCAGGCGATATCAAGGATCATCTGCGTACAGTTGCGGTATTCATTTATGAACAGTTCCGTGTTGGCAATAATGTACATAGCCCGCAGTACGGCGTGGCAGGTGCAGCTTCCATCATGCTGTTTATTGTAACAGCTATTCTGGGTATTTTTGTATTCCGTATGAATCGTGATCAAGACGAGGCTCGCAAGAAGAAAGAGCGCAAAGAACTGGTCAAGGCATACAAGAAACAACAGAAGCTTGCAAAGACGGGAGGTATTGACTACTAATGGAAAATGTTGGCGTAAGTAAAAATTATATGCTGATCCAAAGAATTAAGTCGATGGGCTGCATGATCGTTTGCATTTTGCTTGCATTGGTTTGTCTTGTCCCATTGTGGATTATGATCTGCAACGCAACTCACAGCAGATATGAGTTAAGTATAACTCCTATCAATTTTTGGTTTGGCGGTTCATTTTTAGATAACTATTATAATATTTCCAAGGGTGAAATGGCTCAGTTCCCGGATTTTAATGTTTGGACCGGTTACCTGAACAGCTTGATTATTGCAGGCTGCTCTACAGTTCTCACTGTATTCTTCTCTGCAATGACTGCTTATGGTTTGACTGTTTACAATTTCAAAATCCGTGACACAGCTTATACAATCATTCTGGCTGTAATGATGATCCCTGTACAGGTAACATCTACAGGTTTCGTACAGTTTATGGTAGGTACGCTGGGACTTGCAAACTCTTATATCCCATTGATTTTACCGGCAATTGCAGCTCCTGCAGTTGTGTTCTATATGCGGCAATACATGAAGTCCTCATTCCCGCTTGATATTGTTGAAGCGGCGAGAATTGACGGCTGCGGGGAATTCCGTACATTTATTTCTATTGCAATACCTATGTGCAAACCGGCTATTGCAGTACAGGCAATCTTTGCGTTTGTTGCAAACTGGAACAACTACTATACACAGAATATGATTATTCTGAGTAATACAAAGCGTTATACAATGCCTATCATGATTCAGAACGTACTGGGTCAGGATAAGCACCCGGATGCAGGCGCTCAGTATGCAGCAGTTGCACTTTCTATTATTCCTATTATCGTTATTTATCTTTGCTTGTCCAAGTTTATTGTTGGCGGCGTAGCTTTAGGCGGCGTTAAGGAATAACTCAAAATTCGAAATCCGGAATCAAAATTCATAATTAAAATCCTTTCGAAAAGAGCCACATGTTTTTGTGGCTCTTTTCACATTTAGGTGTTATCATTTAGGTGCTATTTCACTCGCACAGACACTTCCCCCGACATTAGTACCCTATCGGTTCCGTCGTCAAGTTTAATCATAAGTCCGGCATTATCATCAATTCCTATAACCTTCGCAGGGAACGATTCTGTTCCAAAATGAACGTCAACTTTCTTTCCGATGAGAAAAGAGCGCTTTTTATATTCGGGCATAAACCCCTTGCTGCCCAGATTGGATAATTCATCAGATAGATGAGAAAGAAGCGCTTTTTCCATTTCGTTTGGAGCAACAACGCGTCCGGTCTGATCTTCTATTGACGTTGCAATGGAAAGCAGATCCTTCGGAAACGCGTCTTTAATTTGCATAAGATTTATTCCTATGCCGATTACAACAAAATCCGGCAGAGACGCTTCTGTAAGGATACCGCATACCTTTTTACCGCCCATGAAAATATCGTTTACCCATTTTATCTGTACAGCCTGCTTTGAAACTTCTTCAATGGCTTTAGCAGCGGCAACAGCGGCGCAAGGCGTTATAAGCGATACTGTATTATTGTCAAAGCCTTCGCGAATCAGCACAGTACAGTACAGACCGGCATTTTTTGGAGAACAGAAGCTGCGCCCAAGTCTGCCTTTTCCTGCCGTTTGCGACGCTGCAATGACAGCCGTTCCGTGAGGGACGCCGCTGCGTGCAAGCGATTTACACTTTGTGTTAGTGGAATCAAGTTCTTCGTAGTAAACAGGTGAAAATTCTATCATTAAAAATTCCTCCCTGCACCTATCTATAAGAGGTGCATAAAATAATAATAACAGGGCATAATCCAGACAGAGTATAATTCTTAAATAGGAGTGAATATATATGATGGTCAGAAGAGGAGAAATCTACTATGCGGATCTCAGCCCGGTAGTGGGTTCTGAACAGGGCGGAATTAGACCCGTACTTATCGTGCAAAATGACGTTGGCAACAGGCATAGCCCCACAGTCATTGCCGCTGCAATAACAAGTCAGAAGGATAAAGCAAATTTACCTACTCATATACCGGTGAGTGCAGATTCCTGCGGTCTGACAAAGGACAGCATTGTGCTCTTGGAACAGATACGTACTATTGACAAACGCCGTTTAAAGGATAAAATGGGTGCGCTTGATACTACATCTATGACCCGTATAAATAATGCATTGCAAATAAGCTTTGGTTTGGGTGTTTAGCAGCGTACATTAATAGAAATAGAATATTATGATTTATTCGATTTGCTGCCGTACAGCTTTGGAAATCATTTTCAGCAAGTTCAGCTGTATCATTAAAACAGAGCGTTCTCCAATTTAAAAATATACAAAAAGGCTGCTGCGGTATTTTGCGCAACAGCCATGTTTTTACATTTTAGTATTAGCCATGTGAGATCTTATCCGGTTGCATTCAGCTTCTTCATCAGCTGAGACTTCTTTCTTGCAGCAGCATTCTTATGCATAAGACCCTTTGCGCATGCCTGATCTACACGCTTAATGGCTACTTTAACAGCAGCTTCCTTATCGGCAGAGTTGTTTGCGCAAGCGGCGTCAGCTTTCTTGATGAGGGTCTTCATATTGGATTTTCTTGACTTATTCAGAGCAGTCTTTGCTTTAGTAATCTTTACTCTCTTCTTAGCAGATTTAATATTCGGCATTTGTGCCACCTCCTTGTTTTTTATGGTCGGATTTCCCGTGGATATCCTTATAAGCAAAGTCATATCATAGAAACGGAATTGACACGGTACCGCTTCCTGCAAGATGGTACGACCATTTGCCGATGCAATTGGGTTTTATCGCATCATGACTAAAACTTATTATACCACGATTTACAAAATAATGCAATAGTTAATTTTAAAATAATATACCGATTTTTTATCCCCAATTACGTCTAAAATGTATAAAATCAATAAGGAGAGAAGATAATGGATATAAGAACTGACCTTGCACTTGAAAAAGTTGACGAAAAAACTTTCTCCGGCAAAGGTATACACTGTGATGTGCGGGGAAGAGCCTTTCGTATAACGGATATAAGAATTGACAGCGATGCCGACGGCGGAAAAATAGGCAAGCCCAAAGGCAGATACCTCACTCTTGAAACAAATGCGCTCAGCCGCTTTTCAGATACCTATCAGGAAATGACAGAGGAACTTTCCCATGAGCTGTCAGCGTTTCTGCCCGATGACGGCTGCGTTCTTATAGCAGGACTTGGGAACAGTGCCATAACACCGGACGCATTGGGTCCGCGAACAGCCGGAAAAGTTCTTGCTACACGTCACCTGAGAAAAGAGCTTATAGATAATAAGGAGGCTGATTTTTTGCGTTCATTTAGAGCTGTAAGCGTACTTCAAAGCGGAGTGTTGGGGCAGACAGGTATGGAGACAGCTGAGATAATATCCGCTGTCTGTGAAAAAACAAAGCCGTCTGCTGTTATTGTCATTGACGCTCTTGCCTGTGCAGAACTTTCCAGATTGGGAACTACTATTCAAATGTGCGACAGCGGAATATGTCCGGGAAGCGGCGTTGATAACAGACGAATGGAAATTTCTGAAAACACTTTAGGCATACCTGTGATTGCCGTGGGAGTTCCAACGGTAGTTGACCTTCACACTGTTGCAAAGAGCATTACAGGGCAGGACGTACCGGAAAGCAGTCCTAATATGATGGTTACACCCAGAGATATTGATAGACTTATCGATCATGCAGCAGGAATGATCTCCTGCGGAATAAATCTTGCGCTTCATAAGGAACTTACGTTTGCAGATGCTCAGGCACTATGATTTTTTGCGGAAGAGTGCCAGGGATGAGCATATTGGAACTGCAACGGAAAATCCGATTGCAGAGAGCCATCCTAAAGCGCTAAGGGTAACAGTACCGAATATAACCTGCATAACAGGTATCTGTACAGCTGCAATGAGTGCTGCAGCGGATATTAAAGCCGCGCCTATGAGCTTCATATTATTTGTATAGCGCATACGGAAAAGGCTTTTTTTCTCAGATTTACATTCAAAAACATGGACAAGCTGAGACAGTATAAGAGTACAAAGCGCAGCTGTTCTTGCACCGGCAAGAGTGCCTTCAAGGTTTAAAGCGGTGCTGAATGAACCGAGAGTACACAGACCTATGAGTATTCCCCTCAGACCTATTTTCTGCATTAATCCATCAGAGAAGAAACCCTCGTCTTTCTTTCTGGGAGGCGAGTACATATCGTCAGGGTCAGGCGGTTCAAGCCCAAGCGCAATGGCAGGAAGACCGTCTGTTACGAGGTTTACAAGCAGTATCTGTACCGGCAGCAGAGGTGCGGGCATTCCTACCAGAAGCCCTAAAAACATAGTTGCCACTTCGCCTATATTGCAGGACAGCAAATACCTTACAAATTTTCTTATATTTGAATATACACACCGTCCCTGTTCCACAGCGCTTACAAGGGTTTCAAAATTATCGTCAAGAAGCACTATATCCGCCGCCTGACGCGCTACGTCTGTTCCTCCTTTTCCCATTGCAACGCCCACATCAGCGGCTTTTATAGCCGGCGCGTCGTTTACGCCGTCTCCTGTCATAGCAGCTACAGCGCCATTTGCTTGAAATGCTCTCACAAGTCTCAGCTTGTGCGCAGGACTTACCCTTGCGAAAACACCGTATCTGTCTGCATCGGCTGCAAGCTCACTGTCGGACATTTCATCAATCTGAGCGCCTGTAAGAACATGACCTGCCCTTGTAATCCCCGCTTTTTTTGCAATAGCGGAAGCTGTTTCCGGATGGTCGCCTGTAATCATAACGGTACGTATTCTTGCGCGGCTGCACAATCGTATAGCGGCTTTGGCAGCTTCCCGCGGCGGATCTTCCATACCGCAAAGCCCTGCGAAAATCAGCTCGTCATCGCTTTCACCATATGCGAAACCCAGAACTCTCAGCGCCTTTGCGGACATATTGCCTGCTGACTTTTCTATTGCTTTTATAATATCGCAGGTGATTGGTACAGCCGCGCCTTCCTGTATACATTTTCCGCACATTTTAACAAGCACATCGGCAGCTCCCTTTATATATATTTTTTCCTTAACTCCGCTTCGGACTTTTACTTTCATATATTTTTTATCGCTGTCAAATGGAACGATAGAAACGCGGGGATATTTTGCCCTGATCCTTTCTGCATGAAGCCCTGCTTTGGCAGCTGCTGTTATGATTGCGGTTTCCGTGGGGTCGCCTTCTGTTTCAGCAGCTGTACTGCATAGTATTCCGCAATGCAGAACTTCTGAAAGAGCATTGTTTCCATTTATACTTACGGGACCTTTTTCATTTATTATTCCATTGTCTGTTACTTTAAAACATTCTCCAGAAATATTTATTTCCGTAACTGTCATTTTATTTTCTGTAATTGTTCCTGTTTTATCTGAACATATTACATTGGCACAGCCCAAAGTTTCAACGCTGTGCAGCCGGTTTACAAGAGCGCCCTGCTGACGCATTCTGTTTACCGCAAGGGCAAGCGCAATTGTTACAGTAGCCGGAAGTCCCTCAGGGATAGCGGCAATGGCTATTGTAATGCCGGTCATCAGCATATCAAAAAAAGGTTCGCCGCGAAGTATTCCTGTTAAAAAAACTATAATACATACGCCGATACAAAGAAAACCTACAACTTTTCCAAGACTTGCAAGGCGTTTCTGCAAAGGCGTCATTGTGTCCTCTATATTTGTTAAGCTTTCAGATATTTTTCCCATCTGGGTATTTATGCCCGTTGCAATGACAATTCCCTCTCCGGTTCCTCTCAAAACACCTGTTCCTGCATACAGCACGCCCTTCTGGTGAAGAGCGTTTGAGCCTGGCAAAGGGGACTGCGGAGATTTTGAAACAGGTTCTGATTCGCCTGTGAGAACTGATTCCTGAACTGCAAGCCCCTGGCTTTCAGTTACGGCGCAGTCAGCCGGTACATTGTCTCCTGATTCAACGCGTATGACATCTCCGCAAACAAGCTGCCTTGCGTGAATTTTCTTCCATTTTCCGTCACGGCAGACAGTTGCCTGGGGAGCGGTCATATCTCTTAACGCTTCAAGTGTCCTTTCTGTTCGATATTCCTGTATAAAGCCAAGTATAGCGTTTAGTAAAACTATAAGTATAATAGTAACAGCGTCAGTAATTTCTCCTAAAAGTGCAGCGATAACGGCACCGATAAGAAGTATCATCACCATAAAATCTCTGAACTGTCCGAGAAATATTTTCATAACTCCGGTCTGCTTTCCCTGCGCAAGGGCATTTTCTCCCTCTGCACGCAGACGCGCCTGCGCTTCTCGTTCTGTAAGTCCTGCCATAAAAAAGCACCTCCCTCTTCTACCGGAATAGTATGCAGAGGAAGGCGGTTTAAGACATAAATTTCTGAGAAATTCATTGTTCGTACATATATTTTCATATCTGGTGTGGTATTATAATAGAGCGTAAATGTGTTTTGATATTGATTATTATTAAGGAGATTTTAAATATGATGCAGACAGAAATCAGAAGCGGAAGCTTTACAGAAGAAGAGATAAAGAGCTTTATTCTTTATACAAAGAAGAGATGGGGAGTAAGGCTTCCCAAGAATCTCAAGCTTATTCTGGAGAGAGACGAAAGCGGCAACGCTAAGGTTACATATGATCCGCCGGTAGACCGCCGCGTATACCGCAGTACGGATTATCTTGTAAACAATATAGAGAAACTGAACGCTGCAAAGCAGGCTGAATATTCGCAAAAACAGACGCATTTTGTTGACTGAAAAGCGCTTATGCAGATTTCAGCCTAAAAAAAGCTGCCGCAATTATTTTGCAGCAGCTTTTTTGATTAAGATTAATAAGAATCAAAGCTTATATATCCAGCCGAATTTATCTTCAATAGTTCCCCACTGAATACCTGTAAGAGTATCATAAATTTTCTGGGAGATAGCTCCGATTTTATTGCCGTTTATTTCCATTATCTTATCTTCCCATTTAAGATGGCCGACAGGAGAAATAACAGCAGCTGTACCTGTGCCGAATACTTCATCGAGCTTACCGTTATCGTAAGCCTCTGCAATTTCCTGAATGGTTATACGGCGTTCGGAAACTGTAATTCCCCAGCTCTTGCACAGTTCAATCGTAGACTTTCTTGTGATACCGCTCAGGATAGAACCTGTTTCCAGAGATGGCGTAACAATTTCGCCGTCAATTACGAAGAAGATGTTCATTGCTCCCACTTCTTCAATGTATCTTTGCTCTACACCGTCAAGCCAGAGAACCTGAGAGTAATTGATTTTATGAGCGTCATCCTGACTGTGCAGAGAAGCAGCATAATTTCCGCCTGTCTTTGCAGCTCCTGTACCGCCTCTTACTGCGCGGACATATTTATCTTCAACGTAAATATTTACAGGATTAAGACCAGAAGAGTAGTATGCGCCTGAAGGGCTGAGAACGATTATAAACAGATACTGATCGCCTGGGCGCACTCCGAGGAACGGGTCAACAGCGATTATAAACGGGCGGATGTAAAGGGACGTTCCGTCAAGATGCGGAACCCAGTCTTTTTCAACCTCCAGAAGCTCTGTAAGGCACTGCATAGCAAGATCAACAGGCAGTTCCGGAATGACAAGACGTTCATTTGAGCGGTTAAGTCTCTTAAAGTTTTCCTCAGGTCTGAACAGCTGAATAGAATTATCCGCTGTACGGTAAGCCTTCAGACCTTCAAATACAGTCTGCCCATAGTGGAGACACATTGCGGCAGGACTTAGGGATAGATTGCCATAAGGCAGAATTTCAGGATCGTGCCACCCTTTGCCTGTATCATAAGGCATGATCAGCATGTGGTCGGTAAAAATATGACCGAATCCTAATTCGCTTTCGTCAGCAGGTTTTTCCTTAGGCGAAGTTGTTAGAGACTTTTTGATTTCCATTGTATATACACCCCTTGAAAAAAATATATAACTTTTGACAGATGCAGAGCATCTGTACAGCCATAAATATTATAACACACTTTTTTTCATATGTGAATACTTTTTCTTAATTTTTTCAGACTAATTTGATTTTTTGCAAATTCAAGAAGAAAACTTTATTTTTCTTTGACAAATAATATTTTTATTGCATATCATTACTCAAGTTAGAAGCACTTTTTTCCGTCTATCATTACAAGCCATGGATCTTCTCTTATATCGAGAGGATCGTTTTTGTATAGCTGTAAATCAGCGTCCATACCGGCTGCAATGCCGCCCATACGGTCATCTGTTCCGAGTATTTTTGACGCTCCCATAGTTATGCTGTATAGAGCGTCTTCTTCCGGCAATCCGCCTTTTACAGCAAGGGCTGCGCAAGAGGAAAGGTACTGAATCGGTATAACCGTATGGTCTGTGCATATAGCGATTTCAATTCCGTTTTTCTTTAAGATTGCAGGATTTTCAATGGAAAGATTTTTCATTTCAGGTTTGCACCGGTCGCATAGAGCGGGGCCGCATATAACAGGTAAGCCCGAGTCTTTAAGTATTTCCGGAATAAGATGCGCTTCTGTGCCGTGAACAATTACCGCGTCAAGATGAAATTCATTTGCAATTCGAACTGCCGTGCATATGTCATCAGCGCGATGGCAATGAAAGTGTGCTTTCATATCTCCTTTAAGAAGAGGTATAAGCGCTTCGCATTTTATATCATAATCCGGAAGATCTGCGTCGTCATCGGCAGCTTCGCAGTCAGAAAGGTAACGTTTTGCCTTATAAAGTCCCTCACGTATAATAGCGGCCGTTGCCATTCTTGTTTTAGGGGATTCATCTCTGCCGTTATACACGCTTTTGGGATTTTCGCCCAGAGCGAATTTCATGCCCGCCAAGGAGACAGCCATTTTATCAGTACAGCTGCCGGCTGTTTTTACAACAAGCATAGAGCCTCCGCATGCATTAGCGCTTCCCGGTGAAGTCATAACAGCGGTAACTCCGCTTCGCCTTGCTTCTTCAAAGCAGAAATCAAAGGGATTTATTCCGTCAATGGCACGCATTTGAGGGGTAAACGGATCGGAAGTCTCGTTGCAGTCATCGCCTTCAAAGTCCAGTCCGTTTTCAATAATACCTAAGTGGGTATGAGCGTCAATAAAGCCGGGAAGCATAATACTTCCCTCTGCGTTGATATCTTCCATATCAATTTTATCCGGACAGCCCTCTGAAACTGCGGCTATCCTGCCGTTTTCAATAGCAATCCATCCATTTTCAATAATACCTTTATCGGTCATTGTATGTATCACTGCATTATATATTTTCATGGTTTCTCCTGTTTAGCTTTTATGGCTGCGCTGCACGTCTATATTTAAAAGCTCTGAAATACGCGCTGCTGTTTCTTTGGGGGATTCTCCATAGGCAGGAATAATAGTATGGGATGCGTTTCTGCGGTAAACGTCCAGGCGGTTATTATATATTTCACGAAGCTGTTCTTTTGTGTTTTTCTGTACGATGGGACGATTGGCATCATCCTTTATTCTGCTGTAGCATATGTCAAAGCTCTGGTCAATCAGAACGACATAAGCTCCGGCATTTTTTGCAGCGGCAGCGGTATCCGCATTGAGCATAGCGCCTCCTCCGCAGGCTATAACGGCGTTTTCTTCGCACAGGCTGCGAACTGTTTCAGCTTCAGCCCTTCTGAAATAAGGTTCTCCTTTTTTCTCAAAAATCTCAGGTATAGAGCATCCCTCGGTGTTTACTATGGCGTCGTCTGTGTCAATAAGCGGAATATTCAGCGCTTCGGAAAGAATATGTCCTACAGTAGTTTTTCCGCAGCCCATAAAACCGCAGAGAAATACGGTCACTGCGGGTCACCTCCGTTTATAGGGAATTGATTTGCAATCTGTGCTTCCATGCCGGATATTATTTCATCTATCTGTTGTTCGGTATAGAAATCGTTATCCCAAAGCTCATGAGCCTTTACAGCTTGAAGCACCAGCATTGCGATTACGCCCTTCGCGGTTTTGCCAAAC
>CAZINV010000017.1:0-10760 GCA_964540685.1 uncultured Ruminococcus sp. | reverse complement strand
ATTTTCATAAAATTACCTCCTAATTATGAGATATATTGAGTAAGCATCGTAAGGTCAACCAAAGTGATTAAACCGTCAAGATTAAAATCTGCTGCTGCTGCATTTGTGACAGCTGAATAATGATTGCTGCCGTCTGCATAGGTTATATCAAACGAGCTGATTTTTTCTGCCAAAAATTGAAGCAGCATTGTGGAATCTTGATCATCGACAACACCATCATGATTTACATCGCCCTTTGCATATGTTTCATAGGCAAACATATAATCATTAACATCATTCTCTCCATCAGATTCTACTGACATGGAAATCGCATTATAAAGTTTAGCTTCATTGTTTATTGTAGAAGAAACAGGATCAACTGCAATTCGTGCTACTTGGCAAGCATTTGATGATGAGCGTGCGCTAACGCCCTCCAAATCAATAGTGTGACGCCATATACTGCCAGTACCCTTAAAGCTTACTGAACAATCAGATGCATTATTGCAATAGTTAGAATTCAAGCTTATGCCGTTTTCTGATGAAGAAACAAGAGAATTATAAGCATATATTTTTATTGTTGCAAGCTCAAGGTAGCGATCCGGTGTTGCTGATATTAAAACAACAAAGTGATCAGTAGATGCCAAGGTCGTATTGCTATAATATTGATTGGCACTTGTACTTCTTGCCATAGAGTTAGCTTCCGTCATAGCCTTGCCATTCATGTAATGTTCCATGACATCTTTAGCATCGTCGAGTGCACATCCATTATCAAGAAGATACTGAGCGCAATCACGGTCAGTGCCTTCATCAAATGAATTTACAAATGCTTCCTGCGCTGCTGCTATATCCTCATATGCAAAAGCAGGAGCCATAGAAGCAGCCATTGCTGCTGTACTTACTGCTGCAATAACAGCTGCAACAGCTCTTTTTGATTTTTTTAAAATCATAATTTTACTTCCTTTCTTAGCACCAATTTTATCCGGTGTTTTACTAAATTATACCACTATTATTTTGAATTGTTAATACTTTTTTGAGATATATTTAAAAGATCGAAAAAAATCAGCCCCGCAATATAAAAATACCGCTGGGCTGTTTCAGAAAATAGCTTATCGGCAGCCTTCGCCGGAGCAAGCGCTTGTTCTCTTTACAAAGCTCTTGCAATCTGTACACTCAGGCACTGTAGGATTCTTCTCATGAGTTCCTACATGAATGCTGTCCAGAACACAATAGTTCTCAGACACCATGTTGTGCTGGCACTGGCTCACTGTACAATTGATACAAGGATTCTTACGTGTTTCCATAAAACATACTTCCTTTCATTAGTGCCGATTCTTCGGCTTGAAAGTATTATATCCCTTTGCTTTATGTTTATTCATACACTTTTCTTTTTTCTGCATTTCATTATAATATCACATTATTTTCACATTGCATGGGTATACTATAACCATACTCTTCAAAGAGTATATAACATCCTCTAAAATGCTTTTGCATTTACCCCAATGTAAAAGCAATCCCCAATAATCCCTATATCATAGCAGCTGCGTCTCCAACCCCGAGACGCATTGCTGCCATACCATCTACAGGGCAGATAATATTGACATATTCCACCCTTTCAAATAAAATATACGAAAAAAGCAGCTGACCTCCAGCTGCTTTTTTCTCGTTCTTATGAAGCATTTACTGCTTCGGATTCATTTTCTTTATCTTTATCTTTATCTTCCTCTTCCTCACCCTCGCAATATTCAAGCTGCACTTCATAAATCTGTCTCATAATGTATTCTGTATTTTCACGGTAAAATACTTCCGCCGCAGAACGATTGTGCTGCCCCATCTGCTCGCGAAGCTTTTTGTCCTCTGTAAGAGCTTCGATTCCAGCCACAAAACCCGTTACATCGTCAGGTCTGAAACTGAATCCGGTAACGCCATCTTCCATAATGTCTTTAAGTCCCTGAACATTTGACGTAATAAGCGGAAGCCCCGCCTCCATTGCCTCAAGCGCAGCAATCCCTATGCCTTCCGCCTTTGACGGCAGACAGAAAATATCGCAGGCATGAAGCATATTTACAATATCATCGCGATGCTTTGTAAAATGAACTCTATCGTTCAAATTAAGATTTTGCGTCAGTTTATAGAGATAATCCGCATTATCTCCGCCGCCGCATATTACATAATGAATTTCAAGCATTCTCAAACGAGCAAGAGCTTTCAGAATGACCGCATGATTTTTCTGCTTAGTCAAAGCGCCTACTGTTATCAAAGTCACGGCATTCTGGGGTATTTCCATAAAGTCTCTCATTCTGTGACGGCTTACTGTAGGTGCACGGAAACGATAGGGATCAAGCCCTATACCGGGAATGCGAAAAACATGCTTTGATTTAAAGTTGCTTTTAGCAAAGCTGTAGTCCTCATAATTGCAGCAAACAAAAACTTCTGCATATTTTGACGCTTTTTTCATCTTTGGAGCAAGCTTTAACCTCGTTATAAGCGATACTCCCTCGTAAACAGGCAGTCCGTAAGAGGTACACATAACAGGTATATGATACTTCTTCGCAATAGGTCCTGCGCACCATAGCGAGGACAGCGTAAGGCAGTGTACCAGATCATATTCGAAAGCTCTAAAAATTCTGTCAAGCTCTTTTTCTACATTCTTTTGATTTGCAAAGTGGTTTTTTAGCTTTTGAAAGCTAAGCTGCAAACAGGTTATATCAGCGTCTCTAAGCTCATTTGCAAATGCGTCAACACGTTCTGAAGACGTTGTATTTCCATGCGTAAAATTGCAGCCCACGTGTATTTCGCAGTTCATTTCAAGCAAAAGATTAAGATTTGAGCGATTATTCAGATCCTGCAAAGACGCTGTGTCCGAAAGCACCAGAATACGCTTCATGTAGGTTTCTCCTTTCCGGAAATCAATATACTATTCCTCATTATCGGTTATACAGAAGTATGCCCGTGTTTCCTCGTTTTTTAATCGGAGCAGCGCTCCATCAAGCTCGCTTGAAATGGAACCTTGTTCACTATTTTTCCGCCTGCTTTATTGACATCGGCTTACTTGAAATTATAGCACATAAACTTCTAAGATGCAAGAGATGCAGTCAAAGAATTCATAATTTTTATATTTAGGAGCGTCCGGCAAACTGTCCAGCCCTGTTTTTCAATATATTTTTATATCAAACAGCTTATCAATTCTGCAAATATATTAAAATTATCTTCTGGTAATATATTCTATATTCTTTATAGATAAAATGGAACCTCCTCAAATTATGAAATAAATAAGCAATAGTCTCGCATTATCATTTAATTATTGATTTTGCTGCTTTAATTGTTTGCACCGTTCCCATAAAAAGCGAAAACCGCTGCAGCTTCCATCCTTTATGGAGATGAAAATTGCAGCGGTTTAATCATATCAACCGTTTGAATCTGTAACAATACTGTTTTCGGCATACGCCTGACCGGAAACGTATGCATACTTGCTTGGAGTGTTTGTGAAAACAGCTGTAGGGTATGAATCCGTACTCAGCATGCCCAATATTGTAGGAAATGCACTGCTTGTTGTGTTCATATATCTTGGCAGTTCAAACGCAACATAACGACTGTTTGTATTTCTAGTAATCGACATTTTGGAGAACCCGTTTTTGGAAGCATCTGAAACAGTGACATCCGAATAAGTCAGCTCAGAGAAATCATAGTCGGTAATTGACCAGGCAGTGATTTCTGTAATTGTATAATATCCTCGCTTGTCCGCTTGAATCAGCTGGCTTCCCGTAAATGTACCTGCTTTTTCTGTATCTTCTGTGCAATGAACCTGCGTGTAGAAGGTTTCAACAGGATCTTTGCCCTTATCTTTATCATCCTTACTATCATAGCGATCGATCCGAAACAGGAACGTCTGCGAAGGGTCGCCATCTTCATTTGTAATGTTACTAATTTGCTTCTTAACATTTATGTACATATGAGTAACATCGGTTTCAACCGTATTAGACTCTTCTTCTTTGTATTCTTTTCCGCTGTCGTCTGTCCAATTATACTGCGCCGTGTTAGTAATAGTCTTTGTCAGCTCTGAGGGGTTGAGCTGAACTGTAACCTGATACTCGAGATAATATTCGTCATCACTCTCAACTCCGGATATATGCCAGTGCAGCTCTTTATTTGTATCATCATAATAGCCGCCGTCATCATCTTCTTCATCGGTAAGCGGTGTTTCCACAGTCTCGCCATATGCTGGAGCCGCTTCATATTGTGTATATGTCTTTTCCTGCTTGTATATCTTCATTGAACCGGAAACATATTCGCAGCCATCCGGAACCGCGTCAGATACGTCTACTTCACCGGATGGATTGACTCCTAAATTGTTGAGCTTCATGCGGTATGTCAGCGTATCGCCGCTTAACACAGCTTTTCTCGCGGAATAATCATTGATTCCGGTATCATCAACCTCATACGCCTCATATGCCTGTTCAAATGATTCATCATTAGAATTGTTTGATTCATCATTAGAATTGTTTGATTCATCATTAGAATTGTCAGGAATACTCAGAACAATTTTATCCATCTGCACATCAGCAGCAGTTTGCCTGAAAAGCGCGGTTACTCTAAAGTTGTTTGAATCATTGTAAACTGCGGTGCCTTCTTCGCTGTCAAATGAAAATTGAATATATCCTTCTTCACTGCCGGTACCGAGAGTAGTACTGTATTTAACAGGAAAGTACGTTTCTTCATTTTCGGATTTTTTCACCGTAAACAGCTTTGTCTCAGCATCTTGCGTTACAGTAGCGTGCGAAAGGCTATACGAATAGGAAACAGGATTGCCATCATCGTCAGTAGTACAGTCCATCATTGCCCATGTGCCATCCTCTTCTTGAACCTCGACAATCAGCGCTGTCAATTTATAGTCCGCCGTGCTGTACCAGCCGACCGCAGAACTGCCGCCTGTGGAAATTTTACTGGACTTTATATAATAATACCCATCGCCATACTCTTCCAGCTCATTATAATCATCATATTTATCTTCCGGAACAAATTCAATGCTCTCACCGTTCTCATCCTTAAGGGGATAGGAAATATAATATGATGAAGATATTGACTCATCTTCGTTTATATTAAGATTATTTTCTGTTACGAACTGATCGACCGGCATTTGTAATCCATCATCATTTTCTTCAATCTTTTCGTTTTCCTCGCCGAGAATCCCTGTAGTAATTTCAACAGAATGACTTTGAGCCGTGATACGAACCAGCTTGTCATCGCTCAAATAACGTCCGTCATTCAGTCTCCAGTAATACTCCATGTAGTAAGTACCAATATCTTCTTCCGTAAAAGACTTCTGACCGCTCCATTTTTCAAGATTTGTAGCTCCGGTTGCTTTATCTGTCACCTCTGCATAATCGATTTCCTTATCTATATCAAGAGTATACGTTGTATATTCCGTTTCTGTACCGTCTTCTCCTTTTTCATATATTGTATCATAATTCGTTCTTTTGGTGCTATAAACCTTTACTATCGTCTTGCCGGAGGATGAATTGTTATCTTGCATGCCAAGGGAAAATTGCTGATCCTCCATTACATTTACAGAGGAACTGCTGCCGCTGAGCAGATAACCGCCGTATAGCGCGAATGATGCCGTATCGTCCGTACTGTCCTGGCTCACCGTTTTATTGCTTCCATCGACATTTGCCATACGCGTCAAGTTGGTAAGCGCATACGCAACGCCTGCGGAATGATTAAATGCAGGCAGAGTATTATTTTCGTACTTTACTGTATTGCTGGAATCATCATTAACGTTTACCTCCATAGTACCTCCGGCGCTCAGATATGCCGTTGGCAGCATACGCAGTTCTCTTCTTCCGATTTGACTGCCGCTTCCCGCCGTAACCGCAATCCATTGGCGTCCGGGGGCAAATTCCAGGCATTTCCATTGTTTATTGAGGTCATCGTAAAAAATATTCAAAGCATCCGGATTATGGTTTTTTTCTGCTGCAGCCGATCCATCATCGCTTACAATGTCGTAAGACACATTAAAGCCTGTCCCGTCAGTATTGATCTTTGTCTGATAATTGTTATCCGTGTTTCTTGTTACCGAGTCAGTATCAAGCCACTTGATACTATTGCTGTTATCAGTTGTAAGATTAAATTTTCTGGTTATATCGCGCACCGTATCGTAAATTAATTTATCAGCATCTGTTTCAGCAGCATCTCTTAATGTGCCGTCTGCATTCAGAATCTTGTCATAATGATCCAGCAAAACTGTTGCCGTCGAGGCAAGCGCATTGTTATAGTAAAGCAAAGCGCGATCATCATGCATTGTCTGAGCTTCTTCGCTTAGATTGTCATAATCGGCAGGTCTGGAATAGTTAAGGAAAGCATTTAGCTGGGGATAATAATCAGTTATATTGTTCCAGTCGGAGCCTTCCATAAGGCTTGAGTCCATCAGTCCGTCCACGCCTTTATTTTCAGATGATTTTGTATAAACTCCGTTCAGCCCTGACAGCGCATGTACAAGATAATAGCTTTCGTTATTGTCGTAGCTGCCAATATCGCGTTCCCGCATAGCAGTTGTCTGTTTATCGTAATAGCAGTTTCTCATCTCTGCAGACCGAATCTGATTATCGCTTGTATAATCAAATGTTATATTTGTTGTGCCTGTTACAGTGGAAGCATACTGCCTGCATGAGCCAAAAAAGCCGCCCACTGAATTGGTATTTGCCGCATCTGCCGAAATATCGGTAGAAATATCGTTCACCTCTCCGGCAGCATAGCAATTTACAAATAAATGCTGCTTATCTTCGTCAGCTCCACGGATATTCGTGCCCACTATTCCGCAAAATCCGCCGGCATAGTCACTTGCATATTCCATTCCTACACACGACGTTGAATAGCAATTGCGAAATACAGCTTTTCCTCTTTTAGTCGATTGCAGATTGCGGTTGCCTCCCAGAATATCGTTAAATATCATTCCTACAAATCCGCCAATATACGTTCCTCCTTCAATTGAGCCGGAGGTAAAGCAATTTTCAAAATAATCATTTACAAATTCATTCGTGACATCAGTATCATCGCTGGTATCGCCATTCGGATAAGGATACCTGAAGCCGTTGCTGCTGCCAATGACAGCACCCAGAAAAACGCCAAGCTCTGTTCGGGCATAAATGGTGCAGTTTGAAAAGCAGTTCTTAAAAATGATTCCCCCCTGTGCGCAGCTTACAAACGTGCCGCTATGTCTTTCGCCTATATCATAAACTGCCGAGTTCACCGTAGCGCAGTCTTCGTATATAGAGGGGATAGATGTTCCCATAGTATATGTTTTACCGTCTGTCCACGTTTTTTTCCCGTATTTCCAAGCTATTTCGGCGTCCTCTATACTATCGGGCACAGAAGTATAATAACGTGGGCTATTGCTGTAGCTGGTATCAGGATCACCGATCCATGTTTCACCATCATAGTATCCCGTGCCGTTATACGAAGCAAACAGTCCGCAGTGGGCATATCCCGATACATAGGAATCGTTAATTGTGCAGCCCTTAAAAAATACATTTAAGTAATTGGCGTAAAGCACGATAGTGCTGCTTGCATTTTCTCCTGAAGCCAGACACTTAGTCCAGTTGACGTTATTAAAATATGCATAATAAGCCGCGCCGAACATTCCGCCTGCGCGTCCCATATACATATTGCTGAACGTGACATCATGAATGGCAAAATATCTATCGGATGTACTGACGCTGGTTGCGCTCCTGCCTATAAAAAAATTTGTCGAGCCTGTAAAATAGCCGTTATAAATCGTGTGTCCCTGTCCATCGATATCCAGATAAACGCTTTGATTGTAATATCCCTTCCAGCTTTTTGAGATACTGCCTCCCAAATCTATATCATTCAGCAGAACAACGCCCAGCTTGTCCACAGCTTTGCTGTCTGCAGTGATTTCATCCGTTGAAGCTTTAAGCGTATTGCTGAAATTTATTTCATAATCGTAAAACAATAACGCGAGCTGATCTGCGGAGCAGACATAGTACTGCCGATAATAACCGCCTAGAGTGCTGTCGTATTCTAATGTATAATACAGATCCTCGTCAGAGACATTTGTAATCAGCTTGGAATCGGTATAGCCGGAATATCTTTTACTCGAAACGGTATCAGTGCTTATTGTGCGATACTTCAATACGCTTTCACCAGACGGAATGTCAAGTCGTGATCCAACAGTTGTCACTGTGGTTGTAGTGGTTGTTGTGGTGGTGGTAGTCGTAGTTGTAGTCGTGGTTGTAGTTGTCTCTTCTTCTGAAGTCTCTTCATCATCAGCCTGATATATGGCATTATTTTGATTTTCGGCATTATTTTGAACTTCCTCTGAGGCTGCGGCTGTAGTGCCGATTTCGCTTACGTCTAAATAATAAACGTACATATCTTCCGTATCTTGCCACATTGCATCTTCTACTGCATTGTTTGTGACCTTCATACCGTTCAAATTTGACGATGATACCCAGCCCTTTTCTTTCATCTTGCTTTGAAAGCGCGCCCTTATTTTATCCTGAGTCAAATTCTCAGCGCTTACTGTTATTTCATCTTCATTATAAAATGTGAACGTTGAAAAAATATTCAAAACAACCGTCAATATTATTATTATGCTTACAGTCTTAAAAATGACTTTTGATTTCATAGATATCACCTCAGCATTTATTATAACACACTTTTGTCAAAAAGTTGTTACGATAATGTTAATGCAGGCAGAAAAAGTTCAAAATGAATTGTCGTAATTCACAACTTTATTTGTCTTTTTTTGAAATCAAAGCAGCAGTCTTCACATGCCGTTCATTACTTCCAATTCCGCTTCAATCAAATAAAGAAAAAGCCATAGAAAAGTTTCTGAGCCTTCCTATGACTTTTCAAAATTATTCGTCTTTATCCCTGCGCTTCATTGTAACGAAAATCATCGCAAGCCCTATCAGTATTGCCAGCGTGATACTGCCAACTGCTGCTGTATCACCTGTTTTCGGGCTGTCAGTTTCGGGATAAGTCTTATTTTCGGAATTGCTTGTACCGCCGCCGTTTGAATTTGCGGCGGTATTGTTTGACGAACTGTCAGTTTTACTTGACGAGCTTTCCGTTTCTGAACTTGCTGTGCTTGATGTTTCGCTGTTCGTGGTGCTTGATTCAGTCGGCTCCGTTGTGCTTTCAGTTGTTTGCTCTGCCGGAGCAGTTCCTGTTGCCTTTGTTTCGACTTCTAAAGCCAAATCCTCATACACAGGCGGCAGCGTATACTCGCCGTTCACGAGTTTATCCGTAATATCCTCGCCGTTCAGCGTGACTTTGACGATCTCCATGCCATCGGGAGTTTTGATCTCAATCGTAGGCTCTGAAAGCCTTTCCACGCTGAAATTATTGCCCGAGACTCCGTCAAGTGAAACCGTCACGCCATCCGGTGCTGTCACCGTCAGCGTATGAGCATTCGGTACGGAAACCGAGATCACTGCTCCGTCAGCAGATGCGGTTAATGTTGTTTCTTCTGAGAAAGCAGTCATAGTGCAGTAGGGGAACAGGCATAAGCACAGTGCCAGTACCGCTAATCTTTTCATATGACCGCCCCCTACTTCGCCGTATATTCGATGTTGAATATCACCGTGTCGCTGTATTCGCCAGCGTATGCCTTATTCCAATCGTCCTGCGTTATCGTTACCGTCAGATCGGTCTTATCTCCTGCCTTAAGATAGCTTGCTGCGGTGAATACACCGCCCGCTGCATTGGCTGTCCCCTGATTTATCACATAGGGTATCGTCTTTTCCGAATCAGCCTTGTTATCGAGCAGATTATCCGTTTCAAGCGTGACCTTAACGCACTTGTCAGGGTCAAGCTGTGCCTTTGTGAGCGTGACCGCACCGAAATCCGTGTTGATGGAATTAAACGGCACTTTCAGATCTGTGGGTATCGTCACGATATAGGCAGGGGAAACCTCTGTTGAAATAACAGCATTTCTGTTATCGCCAGCCGCCGATACGGGCATTGCGGACATAGAGAGGAGCATCAGCATCGAAACGCCGAGTGCCAGTTTTTTCATAGGGAATCCCTCCTTATGTTTGATTCTCCTGCTGTTTAGGCAACATCTTCGACCGCGATCGTGAAAACAACTGGGTCGGAGTAAGTGCCTGCGTACTGCGGCTCTTCGTCCGTTGTGAATGTGACATCGACTGTCTGAACGGACTTATTATTTGCAAATTTCGCAACGATACCTCCGGCAGTCTTGTCGGTCAGCTTGCCGAATGCGCCCTCAGCCGTATAGGGCAGCTCATATTCAGCCGTTGCCGCTGTTTTCATATTAAACTTGCTATTACTCGTCAGGCTCACAACAATCTCCTTGCCTTCAGCAAGAAAAACGTCCTCTGCCTTGACTGCACCGCTGTTAGCGTAAATACCCTCGCCGTTATCTTCGAGCGTTACCTTTGCAGGAATCGTAACAGTGAAAGCCGGGTCAATGCTAAACTCCACCGTGCTGTCGGCGGTCTTGGGGAGTGTATCATCCTGTGTAATAGTCGTATCTGCGAAGGCACAAGTCGGGGCAAGTGCCATCATCATAGCCAGTGCGGAAATTCCGCTGATAAGTTTTTTCATAGTATTTTTCTCCATTTATTCGTCTACGACCGACACTGTAAATGTCAGTACTTCGCTGTGTGTGCCTGCATAGGTTGGATTTGTCGCTTCTGTCCTGCTGAACTTCAGGCTTGCGGTCAGATTATCTTTATAAAGGCTTGCGACAGTATCGCCGACCTTGATCTCACCGCCGTTGATTTCATAGCTTGCGG
>CAZINV010000016.1:10475-10785 GCA_964540685.1 uncultured Ruminococcus sp. | reverse complement strand
AAAACCGTTTGCAGGCGTGAACGGAAGCGGAAAGCATAACAACTGGTCAATTTCAACGGATACAGGAGTAAATCTTTTGTCACCGGGTGAGACGCCTTACGAGAATGCTCAATTTCTTTTGTTCCTGTGCGCAGTTATAAAGGCTGTTGATGATTATCAGGATTTGCTTCGTATTTCTGTTGCTACAGCAGGAAATGATCATAGACTTGGCGCTAACGAAGCTCCTCCGGCTGTTGTTTCCATATTCCTTGGAGATGAGTTGAATGCTGTCCTTGAGGCTATTGAAACAGATACTCCGTATATGGGAATT
>CAZINV010000016.1:0-10465 GCA_964540685.1 uncultured Ruminococcus sp. | reverse complement strand
CATCTATCTTTTAAATTGAAAAAACAAAGATGAAGCTTGGAGTCGACGTTCTTCCTGAATTTAATCGTGACACAACAGACCGCAACCGAACATCGCCTTTTGCATTTACAGGAAATAAGTTTGAATTCCGTATGCTCGGTTCTTCAAACAGCATTGCATGTGCAAATATTATGCTTAATAGTGCGGTAGCTGAAAGCCTGAAGATTTATGCTGACAGACTTGAAAAGGCTGAGGATTTTGAGACTGCTCTTCATGAGATGATACGAAAGACCATAAAGGATCATAAGCATATTATTTTTAACGGCAACGGATATGATGATTCATGGATCAAGGAGGCTACTGAAAATAGAGGACTTCTCAACTATCGTACAACACCTGATTGTATGCCGCATCTTCTTGATAAGAAAAATGTTGATATGCTTACATCACAGAAGGTATTTTCTGAAGCTGAATTGAAATCCAGATGTGATATAATGCTTGATAACTATTGCAAGCAGGTTAAGATAGAGGCTGATACAATGGTGCAGATGGCGAGAACCGAGATTGCTCCTGCTATTGAAGCTTATATTACGGATCTTTCGCAAACTGCCGGTTACAAAAAAGATCTTGATGAGAGTATTCCATGTACATATGAAAAAGAGCTTGTAAGAAGGCTGTCCGGCTTGCTTGACAATATTTCGATTAAAGCGTGCGAACTTGAACATGCCTTGATGTCACTGGATTCTATTGATAATATTATTGAAGAATCATACGCAATCCGTGATAATATTCTTGTTAAAATGAGTGAACTGCGTGCTCCCTGTGATGAAGCAGAAGGGTATACAGCCAAGAAGTACTGGCCGTTCCCGACATACGGCGATCTTTTGTTTGGTGTAAGATAAATGGTAAAATTTTAAGGAGTTGATTGAAATGGATGAAACGATTAGAGAATTGGTTTCAGAGGCAACATCTGGTGAAGTATTTGGAGTATGGTTTCTGATTGGTGCGGCCTTGGTATTTTGGATGCAGACTGGATTTGCAATGGTTGAAGCCGGATTTACAAGAGCAAAAAACACAGGCAATATAATTATGAAAAACCTGATGGATTTCTGCATCGGTACTATAATGTTTATACTTATTGGTTTTAGTTTGCTTCTTGGTGAAGACTTAGCAGGATTAATCGGCAAACCGGGATTTGATATTTTCACTGCTTATGAAGGATTTGATTTTTCAAACTTTGTTTTTAACCTCGTATTCTGTGCGACAACTGCTACGATTGTTTCAGGCGCTATGGCTGAAAGAACGAAGTTTTTATCTTATTGTATATATTCCGCAGTAATTTCCGGTTTGATTTATCCTATTGAAGCTCACTGGATTTGGGGCGGCGGCTGGCTTTCAGAAATAGGTTTTCATGATTTTGCCGGTTCATGTGCAATACATATGGTCGGCGGTATCTCCGCACTTGTTGGCGCTAAAATCCTTGGACCGCGTATCGGTAAATTCAATAAAGATAAAAACGGCAAGGTAATAAAGGTAAATGCATTCCCCGGACACAATATCGCTATCGGTGCACTTGGCGTATTCATTTTGTGGTTAGGCTGGTATGGATTTAATGGCGCAGCTGCTACATCAGTTGAACAGCTTGGCTCTATTTTCCTTACAACTACAGTTGCCCCTGCAGTAGCAACGGTTACTTGTATGATATTCACATGGATTAAATACGGCAAGCCTGATGTTTCAATGTGCCTGAATGCATCGCTTGCAGGTCTTGTAGGCATTACAGCCGGATGCGATTCCACTGATGCTCTTGGCGCAGCTATTATAGGTATAGTATCAGGTTTGCTTGTAGTATTTGGCGTATGGCTTCTTGACTATAAACTTCACATTGACGATCCGGTTGGCGCGGTTGCGGTTCACTGCCTGAACGGCATATGGGGAACATTAGCAGTTGGCTTGCTTGGAACCGATACGGCTCCCGGATATTCAATTGCAAATTCTTCCGGCGAAACTCTTACAGGTTTATTCTATGGCGGCGGATTTGAACTTTTGGGAATTCAGCTTCTTGGAGTTGTAACTGTGGGTGCATGGGCAGCCGTTACAATAACAATAACATTCTTTATTATTAAAGCGATAGTAGGTCTTCGTGCTTCACGTGAAGAAGAAATGATTGGTCTTGATATCACTGAACACGGTCTTCCTTCTGCATATTCCGGATTTTCAATGCTTCCTGAATACATTGATGAAGATACTCCGGTTCTTGCTGTTGAAGGCGACACACCTGTTGCTGAAGCTGTTGAAGTTAAAACTGTACCTGCATTTGAAAAGCAGACTACAGCAGACGGCAGAAAGATCACTAAGATTGAGATTGTCTGCAAGGAATCTCGCCTTGAAGCTCTCAAGAATGCAATGGTCGGAATTGGCATTACCGGTATGACAGTATCTCATGTTTTAGGCTGCGGCGTTCAGAAGGGTAAGCTTGAGTATTATAGAGGCGTTCAGGTTGAAGCTAATCTGCTTCCTAAAGTTCAGGTTGAAGTTGTTGTAGCTGCTGTACCTGTGAGCAAGGTTATTTCAGCAATTAAAGCAGTTTTGTATACTGGACATATTGGCGATGGTAAAATATTTGTTTATGACGTTGAAAACGTTGTGAAAGTTCGTACTGGTGAAGAAGGTTATGATGCACTTCAGGATGTAGAATAAATAAATAACAGATCACTTTGCCGACAGAGCAATCTGTCGGCTAAAGTGGTGCATGGAGGAATTTTTTATGTGTTCAATTATGGGCTACTGCGGAAGCGGCGCTGATTTGGAAATATTTGAAAAGGGCTTTGCGGCGACAATATCAAGAGGACCTGATGACAGCCGAATTGTTGATACCGGAAACGGCTTACTTGGATTTCATAGACTTGCAATTATGGGTCTTACTCCTACTGGAATGCAGCCGTTTGAACTTGACGGAAATTACATAGTGTGCAACGGCGAGATATATGGATTTGAAAAGCTTAAAGCAGAACTTGCAGCTGAATTTTCTTTTAAAAGCGATTCAGACTGTGAAATCTTACTTCCATTATATAAAAAATACGGAACTGATATGTTTGCCATGTTAGATGCAGAATTTGCATGTATAATTTATGACGGAAAAACTAAAGAATTTATTGCCGCAAGAGATCCTATAGGGATTCGTCCGCTGTATTATGGTTACGATAAGGATGGAATTATTATATTTGCCAGCGAAGCTAAGAACCTTGTTGGCTTAACTGATAAAATTATGCCTTTTCCACCGGGAAATTACTACAAAAACGGCAAGTTTATTTGCTATCGTGATATTGCAAAAGCGAAAAAAATTTGTTATAATGATATATATACCGTTTGTAAGAATATTCACGACAAACTTGTGGCGGGAGTTGAGAAACGTCTTGTTGCAGATGCAAAGGTTGGCTTTCTGCTTTCCGGCGGACTTGATTCTTCACTTGTATGTGCAATTGCTGCCAAAAAGAGCGATGTTCCTATAAGGACGTTTGCAATTGGTATGAGTGAGGATGCTATAGACCTTAAATATGCAAAGCAGGTTGCCGATTACATAGGCAGCGAACATAAGGAAATCATTATCACTAAAGATGATGTACTGTCATCACTGGAAACTGTTATTCAGCTTCTTGGCACATTTGATATTACTACTATTCGTGCCAGCATTGGAATGTATCTTATCTGCAAAGCTATTCATGAGCAGACCGATATTCGTGTTTTGCTTACAGGAGAAATATCAGACGAGCTTTTCGGCTACAAATATACTGATTTCGCTCCTAATGCTCAGGCTTTTCAGAAGGAGTCCGAAAAGCGTGTAAGAGAACTTCATATGTATGATGTCCTACGTGCAGACCGCTGTATTTCCGTAAATTCTCTTGAAGCAAGAGTACCGTTTGGCGATCTTGATTTTGTGGAGTATGTAATGAGTATTGATCCGGAAATGAAGCTGAATAAATACGGAAAAGGCAAATATTTGCTTAGAAAAGCTTTTGAAGAAGGAAATTATCTGCCTGATGAGATCCTCTGGCGTGAAAAAGCTGCTTTTTCGGATGCAGTGGGACATTCTATGGTTGATTATCTCAAGGAATATGCAGCCGGATACTATACTGATGAGGAATATGAAGCGCTTCGCATAAAATATACCCATGCGCAGCCGTTTACAAAGGAATCTCTGCTGTACCGTGAGATTTTTGAAAAATTCTATCCGTCTCAAAGTGAAATGATCGTGGATTTCTGGATGCCGAATAAGGAATGGGAGGGCTGCGACGTAGATGATCCGTCCGCAAGAGTACTCTCAAACTATGGCGACAGCGGCAAATAATTTCAAATAAATGGAGAGGTCTATCTATGGAAAATGCAGCTCAGGGCAACAGAATGGAGAAAATACTTGTGCTTGATTTCGGCGGACAATATAATCAGCTGATTGCAAGAAGAGTGAGGGAACAGAACGTTTATGCGGAAATAAGACCTTATAATAAGGTTACGATTGAAGATATGCAGAAAACGGGATATAAAGGAATTATATTTACAGGCGGTCCAAACAGCGTATATGATGAGCTGTCACCGCATTATGACCCTGAGATTTTGAATGCAGGCATACCGGTCTTAGGTATTTGCTATGGCGCACATCTTATGGCTTACATGGCAGGCGGAGAGATTTGCGGCGCACTGGACAGCAGTGAGTATGGTAAAACTGAATTACATATAGTAGAAAGTCCTCTTTTTCAAAGTATTCCGGAAGAAAGCACTTGCTGGATGAGCCACACGGATTTTATCAAGCAGATTCCCGACGGATTTAAAGTTATAGCTCAGACTGATAAATGTTCATGTGCAGCTATGAGCAATGATGAAAAGAAACTGTACGCAGTGCAGTTTCATCCTGAGGTAACTCATACGGAATACGGCAAGCAGATGCTCTCAAATTTTTTATTTAACATTTGCGGATGTATTGGCGATTGGAAGATGGAAAGCTTTGTAGAGAACACTATAAAAAAGTATAAAGCGGAGCTGCAAGGCAAAAAGGTTCTTTTGGCGCTTTCAGGAGGAGTGGATTCATCTGTGGCGGCAGTTCTTCTTCATAAAGCTATCGGCACTAACCTTACCTGCGTTTTTGTTGACCATGGTCTGCTTAGAAAAGATGAGGGCGATTTTGTGGAGAAAACCTTTCGCGAACAGTTTGGCATGAATCTCATACGCGTTAATGCGGAAGAAAGATTTTTAAGCAAGCTTAAAGGCGTGACAGATCCGGAGCAGAAACGTAAGATAATTGGAGAAGAATTTATACGTGTTTTTGAAGATGAGGCTAAAAAGCTTGGAAAAATAAATGTTCTTGTTCAGGGGACGATTTATCCTGATGTTATCGAAAGCGGTAAAGGTGATTCTGCCGTTATTAAGAGCCATCATAATGTTGGCGGATTGCCCAGCGTTATTTCTTTTGACGAAATAGTTGAGCCTTTGAGATATCTGTTTAAAGATGAGGTGCGTGCTGCGGGAACACAGCTGGGAATTCCGCATAAGCTTGTATGGAGACAGCCGTTTCCGGGTCCGGGTCTTGCTGTGAGAGTTATCGGTGAGATAACCAAAGAAAAATTGGATATACTCCGCGATGCTGACGCTATTTTCCGTGATGAAATTGCAAAGGCAAAGCTTGAGATGATTACTAATCAATATTTTGCGGTGCTTACGGATTTAAGAAGTGTCGGTGTAAAGGGCGATGCACGCACATATGGCTATACTGTGGCTCTCAGAGCGGTTACTACCGATGATTTTATGACAGCTGAATGGACGAGACTTCCGTATGATATTCTTGAAGCGGCAAGCAACAGAATAACAAATGAAATTCACTGTATTACAAGGGTTGTTTATGATATTACTTCAAAGCCGCCGGCAACAGTGGAGTGGGAATAAGGAGGAAAGTTTATGACCAAATATATATTTGTTACAGGCGGTGTCGTTTCAGGTCTTGGGAAGGGAATAACAGCTGCATCTCTTGGAAGACTTCTTAAATCCAGAGGTCTGAAAGTAGCTGCCCAGAAGCTTGATCCATATATCAACGTTGATCCGGGAACTATGAGTCCATATCAGCACGGGGAGGTATATGTCACAGAAGACGGTGCGGAAACCGATCTTGATCTTGGTCACTACGAAAGATTTATTGACGAAGATCTTAATAAATATTCAAATCTAACAACCGGTAAGGTTTACTGGAATGTTCTAAACAAAGAGCGCAGAGGAGAATATCTTGGCAGTACAGTTCAAGTTATTCCCCATATAACAAACGAAATAAAGGAATTTGTATACAGTGTAGGAGAAAAGACAGGAGCAGACGTTGTTATTACGGAAATTGGAGGCACAATAGGCGATATCGAATCTCAGCCGTTCATTGAAGCGGTAAGGCAGATAAGTCTGGAGGTCGGACGAGAAAACAGTTTATTTATCCATGTAACTCTTGTTCCGTTTCTTAGAGGTTCCGAAGAGCATAAGTCAAAGCCGACTCAGCATTCCGTAAAAGAATTACAGGGCATGGGTATAAATCCAAATATTATTGTACTTCGATGCGACGAGCCTTTGGAAGAGTCTATTTTCAAGAAAATATCACTTTTTTGTAACGTGAAACAGGATTGTGTCATTGAAAATATTACTTTGCCGAATCTTTATGAAGCTCCGCTTATGCTTGAAAAGTCTGATTTCTCTGGAGTTGTATGCCGTGAACTTGGCATAGATGCGCCTTTGCCTGATCTTAGCGAATGGGTAAGAATGGTTGACAGAATCAAAAATCTTTCAAATAATGTAACTATTGGCCTTGTAGGGAAATATGTAGAGCTTCATGATGCTTATCTTTCAGTTGCAGAGGCTCTTAGACATGCAGGCTATTATAATGATACTCATGTAAATATAGAGTGGGTAGATTCAGAAAAATTAACAGAACAGAACTATAAAGATTTTCTTTTTAAACTTCATGGAATTATTGTCCCCGGCGGTTTTGGAAGCCGCGGCATTGAGGGTATGATATTGGCGGCAAAATTTGCAAGAGAAGAAAGCGTTCCGTATTTTGGCATATGCCTTGGCATGCAAATTGAGGTAATAGAGTTTGCAAGGAATGTGGCAGGACTTATAGATGCAAATTCAGGTGAATTTGACGAATTCTGTACTCATAAGGTAATCGATTTTATGCCGGGGCAGAGCGGTGATATTAATAAAGGAGGGACTCTCAGACTGGGTTCATATCCATGCTGCATCAAGCCCGGAACTACAATGGAGCGCTGTTATCGCAGTGATAAAATAGCTGAACGGCATAGACACAGATTTGAGTTTAATAATGATTATCGTGAAAAACTTTCCGGCTGCGGACTTACTCTCAGCGGCATATCTCCTGATGGCAGGCTTATTGAAACGGCAGAAATTACCGGAAAGCCATTCCACGTAGGCGTTCAGTATCATCCGGAATTCAAGAGCCGTCCTAATAAACCGCATCCGCTTTTTAATGGATTCATAAAGGCTGCTCTTGATTATTCAGTAGGAGGCGGAGAATGAGCATAAGAGAGGAATGCGGAGTTTTTGGTGTCATATCGCCAAAGCAGACAGATGTTGCAAGTATTTCGTATTACGGACTTTACGCTCTTCAGCATCGGGGACAGGAAGGCTGCGGAATAGTTGTAAATGACGATGGAGTTTTCGCTTCGCACAAAGATCTTGGTCAGGTAAGCGAAGTTTTTAATTATGAAACTCTTTCTGCGTTTCCGGAAGGCACAATGGCTGTAGGACATGTTCGGTATGGAACTACGGGCGGCAATAACCGCAAAAACTGTCAGCCTATTGAGGTAAATCATCAAAAAGGCAGAATGGCTATTGCACATAATGGAAACCTTAGCAATGCGGCAGAACTTCGTGATAAGCTTGAATTGTCCGGAGCTATTTTCCATACCACTAGCGATACTGAAATAATTGCGTATATTGTCACAAGAGAACGCCTCAGGTCATCTTCCATAGAAGATGCGCTAAGTGCAGCTATGAACACGCTTGACGGAGCTTATTCGCTAGTCCTTATGTCACCTCAAAAGCTCATCTGCGCAAGAGATCCATATGGCTTTAGACCGCTTTGCTATGGAAAAACTGCTGATGGAATTTATATTGCGGCATCTGAAAGCTGTGCTCTTAAAGCTGTAGGAGCGGAATTTGTAAGAGATGTTGAGCCTGGTGAAATTATTGTGTTTTCAAAGGACGGTATAGTTTCGCGTACTGAACATTGCGGCAAAAAAAACAAGAAATTATGTGTCTTTGAGTATATCTATTTTGCAAGACCTGATTCTGTTATAGATGGTGTTTCCGTTCACAGTGCGCGACTTCATGCCGGAAGAATACTTGCAAAAGCTCATCCTGCTGATGCTGATGTAGTAATAGGCGTTCCGGATTCGGGTCTTGACGCTGCTTTAGGATTTAGCCAGGAGTCGGGCATACCCTATGGGATAGGTTTAATTAAAAATAAATATATCGGCAGAACGTTTATATCTCCTGGGCAGAGCACGAGACTCAATCAGGTTAAAATAAAGCTTAGCACTATTGAAGCAAGCGTTAAGGGGAAGAGAGTCGTTCTGATAGATGATTCTATAGTACGCGGAACTACAAGCGGACGTATTGTAAAGCTTTTACGCGAAGCAGGAGCCAAAGAAATTCATATGAGAATTTCTGCGCCTCCGTTTCTCCATCCTTGTTATTACGGAACTGATATTGATTCAAGCGACAATCTTATTGCAAGCAGGTGTTCAGCGGACGAGATAGCAAAGCTTATAGAGGCAGACAGCTTAGGATTCTTTCCTGTAACTGATTTGTGTGAGCTTTGCGGCAGCAATGATTTTTGCAGCGCTTGTTTCAGCGGCGATTATCCTACAGCGATACCATGCGATACACGTAAAGACCGCTTTGAGCAAAAGCTTTCAGAGGTCAGGAAATGAGGTTTATAACAGAAATGAAGTATAATAGAAAACTAATTTTAGAGGACGGACAGGAATATTATGGCTGTTCTTTCGGTAATACAGAGGATAAAGTTTGCGAGATAGTGTTTAATACTTCCATGGTAGGTTATCAGGAGATACTTTCTGATCCGTCGTATACCTATCAAGCTGTGGTTATGACATATCCTCTTATTGGCAATTATGGAATGGCAGATGACGATTATGAAACATCTGTGCCTACTATCGGGGCAATGATCGTACGTGAATATAATGATGAGCCGTCTAATTTCAGAAGTTCAGCCACACTTTCGGATATTATGAAAAAATATGGTATTCCCGGAATCTATGGCGTTGATACAAGAAAGCTCACACGATCTATACGTGATTACGGTTCGAGAAAGGTGTATATTACATCTGCTGATACGCCTATTGAAAAGGGACTTGAAATACTTAAAGAAACATCCCTTCCGAGAAATGCTGTATCTGTAGTAAGCTGTAAAAAATCATTTGTATCTCATTCAAAATATGAGCAGTATCATGTTGCGGCAATTGACTGCGGAATGAAGCTGAATATAGTTCGCTCTCTTAATCAGCGCGGCTGCAAGGTAACAGTTGTTCCATGGAACACATCAGCTGAAGAAATCGAAAAGCTTGCTCCTGATGGAATTTTTATTTCAAATGGTCCCGGAGATCCTACGGATGTTCCTGAAACAATAAGCACTATAAAATCTCTTATAGGGAAATATCCTATTTTTGGTATTTGCCTTGGTCATCAGATAATTTCTCTGGCATACGGAGCAGAAACATATAAGCTGAAATTTGGGCACAGAGGAGGAAATCATCCGGTAAGGAATCTTGAAAATGGCAAGATAGAAATAACTTCTCAGAATCACTCTTATGCTGTAGATAATGAAAGTCTTGCAAAGACTAAACTTATTGCAACGCACATAAATATCCTTGACAATACAATAGAGGGAGTAAAGTGCGATGAGGACAAGGTGTTCAGTGTGCAGTATCATCCGGAAAGCGCACCCGGTCCTCAGGATAGTGTTTATCTTTTTGACCGCTTTATAAAAATGATAGAGGAGGAAAAGCATAATGCCTAAAAGAAGTGATATAAAGAAGATTCTTGTTATAGGTTCAGGTCCTATTGTAATCGGGCAGGCAGCTGAATTTGACTATGCAGGCACACAGGCTTGTCTTGCTCTTAAGGAAGAAGGATATGAGGTTGTACTTTGCAATTCTAATCCTGCTACGATTATGACTGATACTTCTATTGCTGACAAAGTTTACATGGAGCCGCTTACTCTTGAATATATCGCGAAGATTATACGTTATGAACGTCCTGATGCCATTTTACCTGGTATAGGAGGGCAGACAGGTCTGAATCTTGCCATGCAGCTTGAGAAAAAAGGCGTTCTGAAAGAATGCCGTACTGAGCTTCTTGGAACTAAGAGCAGCAGCATAGAAAGAGCAGAGGACAGAGAGCTTTTCAAGGAGCTTTGCGA
>CAZINV010000015.1:0-10912 GCA_964540685.1 uncultured Ruminococcus sp. | reverse complement strand
TCAAAACCGGAGTATGCTGTTTTTGTTGAGGGAACAGATGAAATGGCAGCAAAATATGCCAATATTCTAGCTATTTCCCTTTACAACATCAAGCAGTATTACGATGAAAAATATGACCGCAATAATTTTATAAAGAATGTAGTGCTTGACAATGTGCTTCCGGGCGATATTGTTATTAAGGCACGCGAGCTTCATTTCAGCGCAGAGGTAAACAGAGTAGTATTGCTTATCCGTATTGTGTCTGCAAATGAAGTATCGGCATACGATGTTATTCAGAATCTGTTTCCTGATAAAAACAAGGATTTCGTGTTTACAATTTCCGAAACCGATATAGTTCTTGTTAAGGAAATCAAGAGCAGCGTTGAAACAAAGGATCTTGAAAAGCTTGCGCGTTCCATTGCCGATACGCTGAGCAGTGAGTTTTATACACGTGTAAATGTGGGCATAGGCACAATAGTAGATAATGTCAAGGAGCTTTCACGTTCATTCAAGGAAGATCAGATGGCTATTGAGGTAGGCAAAGTATTTGATACGAATGAATCTATCATGAGCTATGATAATCTTGGCATAGCCCGCCTTATCTACAATCTTCCCACGACGCTCTGTGAGGTTTTTCTCAAAGAGGTATTCAAGAGAGGCAGTATAGAGTCTTTGGATCATGAAACATTGTTTACAATTCAGAAGTTCTTTGAAAATAATCTTAATGTGTCTGAAACTTCACGAAAGCTCTTTGTACACCGTAATACCCTGGTTTATCGTCTTGAAAAAATCAAAAAGCTTACAGGTTTGGATCTGCGTGAATTTGACCATGCGATTGTTTTCAAAATTGCACTTATGGTAAAGCGCTATCTGTCAGCAAATCCTGCAAAATTCTGATATTTTATCAAGGCGGAAATTTATTCTGTGAAAGGAATTGTGAGCAGCCATGATAGAGATGAGAGATGTTTCCGTGGTCTACTCGGGCGGAGTAGATGCGCTGCATCATGTCAATTTGAAAATAAATGACGGCGACTTTACTTTTGTTGTCGGGCCGTCCGGTGCGGGCAAAAGTACAATGATCAAGCTTATTCTTAAAGAGATAGATCCCAGCAGCGGTTCTATTTACGTAAATGGATATAATCTTAATAAATTGCGCCGCCGCCGTATTCCGGCGCTGCGAAGGACTATTGGATTTGTATTTCAGGATTTCCGTCTTATACCGTCTATGACGGTTTATGAGAACGTTGCGTTTGTTTTGCGCGTGGTGGACGCGCCGCTGAAATATATAAAGAAGAGAGTTCCTTATGTTATCAACCTTGTAGGCTTGGAGGGAAAAGCAAAGAATTATCCTAATGAACTTTCAGGCGGTGAGATGCAGCGGGTTGCGATTGCGCGAGCGCTTGTGAACGATCCGCAGCTTATTATAGCGGACGAGCCTACTGGAAACATTGACCCTGAAATGTCCTACGAGATAATGGAACTGCTCCAGAGTATCAATGAAATAGGAACGACTATACTTATGGTAACTCATGAGCATAGTCTTGTGCGCCATTTTGGCGGCAGAATTATCAATATCAATCAGGGCGAAGTAGTCTTTGATGAGATTGTTGGAGGCAATTTGATAAATGAGAGCTAGCGGTGTTAGATACCTGATGGGCAAAGGGATTGAGAATATATGGAAAAACCGCGTGATGGCGTTTGCGTCATTCTGCGTGCTGTTTATATCGCTTCTTCTGGTGGGACTTTCAGTTCTTGTTTCCATAAATATTTCATCCATGATAGGCGGTGTCGAAAATAAAAACGAGGTTATCATCTATCTGCAGGAAGATGCAACCGATATGGAAATCAGCGAACTGTACGGAGAGCTTATCCGTATGGATAATATCGCTGAAGTAAATTTTTATTCAAAAGAAGAAGCTTTTGAGGATATGAAAGATAATATGTCCGATTATGAGATGGTGTTTGATTCGCTGGGGGACGATAATCCTTTGGTGGATGCCTATCGTGTAAGAGTGGGCGACATTACTTTCATGGAAGATACAATTGATCGTATAAGCGCTCTTCCCAATATTGAATCTATAAGAGCGCCTATGGATTTTGTAAATATACTTACAGAGCTCCGGCAGATTCTTACTGTGATTTGCGGCGTTATCATTCTGGCGCTTGTTATTATTTCTATAGTTATTATTGCAAATACGACGAAAGCCAGTGTATTTGCACGTCGTGCTGAAATCCAGATTATGAAATATGTAGGCGCCACAAATTCATTTATACGTATACCGTTTTTTGTGGAGGGTATGGTAACGGGTTTCATTGCAGGCTGTGCGGCGATTGCCGTAACATGGTTTGGATACGATGCTCTTATCGGACTGCTTACACGCGGCACAAATGTAATAGCGATTTTTGGTATGACGAGTATTGTACAGTTTGATGATGTTAAAGTACCGGTAATCGCGGCTTATCTTATAGCAGGGACTTTCTTTGGGGCATTGGGAACTGTATTTTCTACACGTAAACATTTAAATGTCTGAAAGGAGGCATTTCGCATTAAGCGGAAGTATTATGCAAAATAAAAGTTTAATACGTATTATCAGTTCAGCGCTCAGCATAACTATAATTGCGGGCAGCGTTTACTGCAAGGACATATGGCAGGAACCGCCTGTGTTCGCATGGGCATCTTCTGAACTTGAATCTCAAAAAAAAGAAAATGACGCACAAATTTCTGAAATGCAGAAAAAGCTTGATGAACTCGGCAAGGATCAGGCGGAAGCATCAGAATATCAGGATACTCTTGCTGAAAAGATAGAACTGCAGGAGAAGAATATCACTATTGTTGATGAACAGCTGACAAGAATTGAAGGCGAAATTTCAGAAATTCAGGAAGATATTACGGAGACAGAGGCTAAGATTTCCGACATGGAGAGTCAGATTGACGTTGATCTTGAAGAATTTAAAAAACGTATACGAGCAATGTACATAAGCGGCAACGACAGCCTTGCATCGGCTCTTGTAGGGGCAACTGATTTCTTTGATTTCCTGTCGAAATATGACCTTATTTCAAGAATTGCAAAGCATGACAACGATCTTGTCAACGGTCTTAAAGACAGTGTGACTGAGTGCAATGAACAAAAGGCTCATCTTGAGGAACAGAAATCAGAGCTTGATGTTCAGCTTAAGGAGCAGCAGGAAACAAAAGAGGAGCTAAAAACCGCGATTCTGACGCTTCAGGATGATTTTGAACAGTCTGTGGAATATTCAGATCTTCTCGAGAAAAAGCAGGCTCTTCTTAATAGTGACATAGAGGGACTTGAAGCAGCCAATAAAGAGCTTGAAGAAGAAGACGAACGTATTTTAGAGGCTATACTTGAAGCTCAGCGTAAAGAAGAGGAAGAAGCTGCGGCTGCAACTGCTGCTGCGTCTAAGGAGCAGAATCAAAGCTATAATCCTGTAACAACAAAGGCTCCGAGCAATAACAATAATAATACAGGGCAGCAAACTGTTCAGACCCAAAAGACAACACAAGCACAGAAAGCTGCCGCTCAGACAACAGCGAAGCCTGTGCAGACTCAGGCTCCTGTGCAAACTACTGTTCAGACTACAACTCAGACGACTGCGGCTCCGGTTTCGAATTCACGTTTTGGCTGGCCTTGTCCGGGATTCTATACTTTGACAAGCGGATTCGGTCCGAGATGGGGAACTCATCACAGCGGCATAGATATTTCAAGCAGCGGTATTACAGGAGCGTCTGTAGTAGCTTCAATGAGCGGTACGGTTATCTTGGCAAGCGCTACTTGCAGTCATAATTATGGAAAATCAAGTTCATGCGGCTGCGGCGGCGGTTATGGAAATTATGTTATAATACAGCATGATGACGGTACATATTCAACGCTATATGCTCATATGAGTTCGATTACCGTGTCACAGGGGCAGTATGTTTCTCAGGGGCAGACAATTGGCTATGTAGGGTCAACGGGCTGGTCAACCGGAGCGCATCTTCATTTTGAAGTAAGAGTAAATGGAAATAGAGTTGATCCTGAGGAATATCTGTATTAACGGCAATGCATATTTTTTGATATATATGTATAGAATAACAAGAAGGCAGGGGTGAAAATATCTCCTGCTTTTTTTACAGGAAGGTGTGCACTATATGGAAAACAAACGTAAAATCAATGCCTTGACGTGTATTCTCGCTATAATTACAGTATTTTCAGTGGCGCTCGGAGTTGTTCTTTACAGAGAAAATAAGCGCCTTGAAAATGAGCTTTCAGATAATGCAGAACTAATTGAACTTGAAAATTATGTAGATGAAAATTATTATAAATCCACTGACAAAGATGCTCTTATGAACAGCGCGTTAAAAGGATACGTATCAGGACTTGATGATCCTTATTCATCATATCTTACAGAGGATGAATATGAGAACTGGCAGACAAATGAATCCGGAACTATGGTTGGTATAGGCGTGACGGTTCAACAGGATGACGAAGGTCTTTATATAGTTGAAGCAACTGAGGGCTATCCGGCATATGTAAGCGGGATTCAGGAAGGAGATATTATTACGGAGGTAGATGGCGAGAGTGTAACGGAGATTGGATACGAAGAGGCAATATTACGTGTAAAGGGCGAGGAGGGCACAGAGGTAACGCTTACCGTTGACAGAGACGGAAAAACGCAAAAATTTACCGTTACGAGAAGTGAAATAGAATTGGTAACTGCCAGCGGTGAGATGTTAGATGAGAATATTGGCTATATCCGTATTTCGGCATTCAGAGAAAATACGGACGAACAGTTTTCAGCAGTGCTTGATGAGCTTCTTAATGAGGGTGTCAAAGGTATTATCTTTGATGTGAGAGATAATGGAGGCGGGCTGCTTACATCTTTACAGTCTATTCTCGATCCGCTTTTGCCTGAAGGGAACATAGCCATAGCAACTTATGGAAACGGCGAGGTGAAGACTATAGTTAAATCCGACGCGGAAGAACTGGACATTCCAATGGCTGTTCTTGTTAATGGAAATACAGCGAGTGCGGCAGAGCTTTTTTCCGCTTCCCTGAGCGATTGGGATAAGGCGTTTCTTGTTGGAGAGACAACTTTTGGAAAGGGCATAATGCAGAATACAGAATCCGTTGCGGGAGGGGCAATAACACTTACGGTTGCAACGTATCAAACAGTACGGGGAGAGTGCTATCATGGAATCGGAATTACTCCTGATTACGAGGTCACTCTTGCGGAGGATTACGAACCGGATTATCAGGAACCGGATATTTCAGAAGATGCACAGCTCAGAATTGCTTTGAAAAATCTTATGAAATCTGTCTCTTGAGCGGCAGTTTTACTTATTATTTCGCCGCTGAAATTTAAGGCGATGCCGCACATATGAGCGTATATACTCCGTCATCCTGAAAAAATCCCTTTAAAATACTATTTACTTTTTGGGCAATATATGTTATAATCATACTATAGCAGTGTTCATACTGCGCAGAAAGGAATGATGGAATGACTTTTACACTTGTTTTTTGGAGCGTGCTGCTTGCTGCTGCCATAATCACTGAATTTGGCACACAGCAGCTTGTGTCAATCTGGTTTGCGGCCGGAAGTCTTGTTGCTCTTATTACAGCGGCGGCAGGATGCTCAGAAATAGTTCAGTTCACAGTGTTTGCATCAGTATCTTTTATTCTTTTGATTTTTACAAGACCTATTTTACGGAAGTTTCTTCGATTTGAGATAAAAGATACAAACGCTAAAGCTGATATCGGCAAGAATGCGATCGTAATTCAAGAGATTGATCCGCAAAAGGGTACGGGCAGAGCAAGACTTGGCGATGCTGAGTGGAGAGCAATATCTGTTGATTCATGCAATATCCCGAAGGGCACTGTTGTAAAGGTTTTGGATATTGATGGAACAAGTCTAATTGTAGAGCCTGTCAGAGAGAAACTCACTATAAACTAATTTTTGGAGGAAGTTATTATGATTTATGCTTTTTTGATTTTGATTATTATTATCGCTTTGGTTCTTATTACACGGATAAAGATTGTGCCTCAGTCCAATATTTACGTTGTGGAGAGATTAGGCGCATTTTATAAAGCTTGGGAAACAGGCATACATTTTTTAGTGCCTTTTATTGACAGAGTATCAAGAAAGGTTTCTATTAAGGAACAGGTTGTAGACTTTAAGCCGCAGGCTGTTATTACGAAGGACAATGTAACAATGCAGATTGATACAGTTGTTTTCTTTCAGATTACAAATGCAGTACAGTATACCTATGGTGTAGAGCGGCCTGTTGCAGCTATAGAGAACCTGACAGCTACAACGCTGCGTAACATTATCGGTGAGCTTGAGCTTGACGCAACGCTTACATCACGTGATATTATCAACACAAAGATTACAGAAACACTTGATCTGGCTACTGATAGATGGGGAATCAAGGTTATACGAGTAGAGCTGAAAAATATTCTTCCGCCGCGTGAGATTCAGGACGCAATGGAGAAGCAGATGAAGGCAGAACGTGAGAAGCGTGAAAAGATTCTCCGTGCAGAGGGTGAAAAGCAGTATCAGATCACTGTTGCAGAAGGTGAAAAGGAAGCAAGGATACTGAGAGCAGAAAGTGATAAGCAGACTGAAATTCTTCGTGCAGAAGCTGAGAAGCAGGCTACAATACTTCGCGCTGACGCAGCACGTGAAGAGAAGATAAGAGTTGCTGCCGGTGAAGCAGATGCTATTGAAATGGTGCAGAAAGCATATGCAGAGAGCCTTGTAATGCTGAAAAACGCTGCTCCTGATGAAGCTGTTTTGCAGCTAAAGGCACTTGAAGCTTTTGGAAAGGCGGCTGACGGCAAGGCAACAAAGATTATTGTCCCCAGTGAAATTCAGGGTATTGCAGGTCTTGTAAGCAGTATAAAGGCAGTAGCTGAAGATACCGAAGCGGCTGCTGCAGATAATAAAAAGTAAATACAGAATGAAGCGAGCTGTTGCAAATTGATGCAGCAGCTCATTTTTAATAATGTCTTATTTGCCGAGTTATCATTTAAGCTGCACAATGCGATCCGCAAGCCGTTCGTTCCGGATTTTTGTGTTCTTTTATGCAGTTAAAAAAGAAAAGCAGTATCATATCTGTTTGATACTGCTTAATAAAAAGCTACTTAGCTTTTTCAAGTACATCAAGAGTTTTCTTGACATCGGGATCATTTGTAAGGCTGTAAAGAATACGGAAATAAATTTTCGCAAGAGCGTTATTTTTTTCTTCTAAACTTGATTTTGCAAGTGCGGCCACAACGGCAAGCACTTCTTTATTCGCTCCCGGTTCTATGCCGTATTTTGCAAAAGTATCGTTTACAAGTTCTCTTGAAGGGGGAGTAAGCTTTTTGCCTGTTATTTTGTGTATATGATGCAATTCGCCTTTTACCATGGGAATATCGGTATATATCATAGCCTCGTAATAGAAGCACACAGCGCTGTCATAATCTTTTATCTCTACGCAGTAAAATCCGAGATTGCAGTAGCAGCGTGAAATTTCTTCCGGAGAAGTCGCAATACTAAGCGTTTCCTTTATACATCCCAGAAGGTTATCAGTCTGCTGCATTACTTTGTAGCATTCAGCCATTTCAAAGTATGCGTCTGTATTAAGAGGATTATAACGAATTGCATCTTCCAGAACGGAAACAGCTTCTTCCGGACGCTTTGCCTCAAGCAGACTGTAGCCGTGAAGCATAACCATACGCGACAAATCAAATGGCGGACGTTCCAGACGTTTTGAAGGCTGATAAAAATACAGATAGAGCTGATGCTCCAGCGGATTTCTCAGGCTGAGGTACATTCTTTCTTCGGTTTCACGGTAGGAAATACGAATTTTTGTATAGAGAGCTTCAGTAAGCTTGAATGCTTCTTCATACTTGTGCTCATCAATAAGCTTAAGCGCTTCGTTCATAACCACATCAAGGCGCTTTCCGTCAATATACATCATTCGCGCCATTTCTTCTTTTTTATCGTCCGGAAGTATTTCATATGCCATTTCGGCAATGCCGGTTTCGATTTCCGATGCATTTTCATGGTTCTTGTATTTTCCGATTTTGCCTTCGAGATACGCCATATCAACGCCATACTCTCCTGTAAGTCCGTCACGGATTTCCTGCAAAATTTCCTGTGTATTCATTTTAGATTTCTAACTCCTTTTCTTATGGAATGTATTTCATTTGCCGCTTGAAAGCATTATACCATATTTTCACATAAAAAGCAACACTTTTAACATGATTTTTATCATTTTTACATAATATGTTTTTTGCTGGCTTGCTGAGGCGATTTATTCTTTTTCTTTTTATTTTTACATACCGACCAGCCGAAATTTCCCAGCTTTCGGCCAAGTGCGAAATATTCTCCGTGAGCATATGCCATTAAACCGCATTGCTGCAAATTAAGCTTTCCTTTGCTGTCTATATATTTTTCGTCCGCGTTTACTCCGGCTATTTCTGCAATGAACATTGTATGGCTGCCAAGTTCTTTTATTTCCGTTACTTTGCATTCGAGGCTTATGGGGCACTCTGCTATCATAGGGGCGGAAACAGTTTTCGCAGGTTCCGGAGTAAAACCGCACATAGCGAATTTATCTGTATTGCTGCCGCTTTTAACGCCGCAGAAATCGGTTTCTCTGCACATTGCGGAAGTGGTCAGGTTTATAACAAATTCACGATTTTTCATTATAATTGGATATGAATGGCGTGACGGGCGTATTGATATATAAGTCATAGGCGGATGCGTTGACAATATGCCTGTCCATGCTACGGTGAGAACGTTTGGTTTTTCTATCGTGCCGCAGGAAACAAGAGCTGCGGGAACAGGTGCAAGAAGCACGCTGCCCTTCCAGTGCTGTTTTGCCATGGTAAACCTCCTTTTTATTGCATAAGACTATTTTATCATGGATTCAGGGGATTTGTCAATTTTTTTGGAGATATCTGCGGCTTTAAGGATATACTGTACAACCTGTTCGCTGATGAGCCTTGTCTCTAAGACGGCGGTGTTAGCTTCAGAATTTTAGCGGCATTGATAATTTCCCGCTGTCTCCGGAGGAGCTAATTCTCTCTGCGAAGGCTGCGATTGCCTGCAAGCTCCATTTCAAGCAAGCTTCGATTTAAAAAATTGAATTTACTCTCTTTACAATTTTTATGAATCATGGTATAATAAAGGCAAAGCCGCTGTATGTGAACAGCAGCCTCTGTGCGGTATTTCCTAAAATACAACTATAATCAGACTAATAAACCAAAAGGAGTATATATATAATGATGGACAACATCCGCAATTTTTGTATTATTGCCCATATTGACCATGGGAAATCCACTCTTGCCGATCGTATTCTTGAAAAAACTTTTACTGTGGCTGCACGCGATATGGAAGAGCAGATTCTTGATAATATGGATATTGAGCGCGAACGGGGCATTACTATAAAAGCACGTGCTGTACATCTTAATTATAAAGCCAAAGATGGCAACACCTATATATTTAATCTTATTGATACGCCGGGGCATGTTGACTTTAACTATGAGGTTTCTCGAAGTCTTGCAGCCTGCGAGGGCGCAATACTTGTGGTTGACGCTTCGCAGGGTATTGAGGCACAGACTCTTGCAAATACCTATCTTGCAATAGAGCATGATCTTGAAGTTGTACCTGTTATAAATAAGATAGACCTTCCGGCTGCTGATCCGGAACGTGTTTGCCATGAAATTGAGAATGTTATCGGTATTCCTGCAATGGACGCTCCGAGAATTTCCGCTAAGGCAGGACTTAATATTGAGGAGGTCCTGGAGCGCATTGTAACAGATATTCCCGCTCCTAAGGGAGATCCGGACGCTCCTCTCCAAGCGCTTATATTTGACAGCTATTATGATGCATATAAAGGCGTTGTAATTTATATTCGTGTAAAAGAGGGAACAGTTAAGCTGGGAGATACTATTCGCCTTATGGCGACAGGAGCAGCATTTACTGTTGTTGAAGCAGGCTATATGGATACAAATCAGCTTGTAAATACAGGATCTCTCCGTGCAGGCGAAGTGGGCTACCTGACTGCTTCTATCAAAAGCATAGGCGATACTCAGGTAGGCGATACTGTTACTCTTGATGAAAATCCCTGCGCTGAACCGCTTCCCGGATACCGTCAGGCAAATCCTATGGTTTTTTCAGGCATATATCCTGCGGACGGGGCAAAGTACGGAGATCTGAGAGATGCACTGGAAAAGCTCCAGCTTAATGATGCCTCTCTCACCTTTGAGCCTGAAACTTCTATTGCGCTTGGCTTTGGCTTCAGATGCGGATTTTTAGGGCTGCTTCATATGGAAATCATTCAGGAGAGACTAGAGAGAGAATACAACCTTGATCTTATAACAACTGCACCTTCTGTTATATACCGTGTTACGATGACAAGCGGCGAAGTTGTGTATATCGATAATCCTTCCAATTATCCCGATCCTGCTGTTATTCGTATGGCGGAAGAGCCAATGGTAAAGGCGGAAATTCTCACGCCTTCTGATTTTGTGGGAAATGTTATGGATCTCTGCCAGAACAGAAGGGGAATTTTTCACGATATGCAGTATATTGATGAAAACCGTGTGAGTCTAAAATACGATCTTCCGCTCAATGAAATAGTGTATGATTTTTTTGATGTGTTGAAATCTCGTACAAAAGGCTATGCTTCTTTTGACTATGTCCTGAGCGATTACGCGCCATCAAAGCTTGTAAAGCTTGACATTCTTCTGAATGGTGATATGGTAGATGCGCTTTCATTTATTATTCATGCAGACAAGGCATATGAACGCGGAAGAAAAATGGTTGAGAAGCTTAAGGAAAACATTCCGAGACAGCTTTTTGAAGTGCCTGTCCAGGCTGCTATAGGCGGCAAGATTATTGCTCGTGAAACTATTAAAGCAATGCGCAAAGACGTACTTGCAAA
>CAZINV010000014.1:0-11015 GCA_964540685.1 uncultured Ruminococcus sp. | reverse complement strand
CCGACGCTAATCTTTCATGCATAGGCGAGAAAAGACGCCACTATTCATCGGGAGAATATAATATTACGGAAATAAGCGAATTTGCGGTTAGAAGAAGCGGTTCGTTTCCCTTTGAAAGAGTTCCCTCAGACGGCGCGTCCAAAATAGACGACGCTCTTATGGATGCCATTGAACCGTATAATTACCGTGAAATGCGGGATTTTTCCATGCAGTATCTCAGCGGCTTTATGGCTGAGAAGTACGATGTTGAGTGGGAACAGGTCAAAAATCGCGCAAAGACGCGTATTCATGAGGGCTGCAGGCAGAAGCTTCACGAAACAATTGCGGGTTACAGCAGCATCAAGGCTGAGAATCTGAATATATCCTACAGAGAAGCAGGCTGCGAATATGTTCTTATGCCTGTATGGTTTATGAATTACCATCATAAGGGAAAAACCTATAGCTTTGCGCTGAATGCGCAGACCGGAAAGCTTGCGGGAACTCCTCCGCTGAGTATTGGAAAGCTGCTGGGCTTTTGCGCGGGAGTTTTTGCTATAGCAGCAATTATAATTACTATTATAGGAGGCATGCTGCTATGAGAAAATTGTCAAAGATTTTATCTGCTGTTCTTATAAGCGGAGTTTGCATGAGCAGTGTATTTTCGTTAAGCGCATCTGCTGCGGATATTATGGAAGATATACCTGTAGATATTTCCGGCAGCATACTTATTGATGACGCGGATATGCTTATGGAAGACGAGGAAAGCGTTCTTACAGATAAAATACAGGAAACAGCCGGATATATTGATATGAACGTTCTTGTTTATGTAAGCGGCACTGCTATATACGGAAGCGGCTCTGATACACAGATGTTCTGCGAGGAGCTTTGCTTTGAACATTATGACCGCAATGCGGACAGTGTGGTGCTTTATCTGGATTTGGCAGGACACGGAGATAAAAGCTATGCTCCTTATGATTATATATATACAAGTAACCGCGCAAGGTTTTATTATCCCGGCGAATCGGAAGACGCGGAAGACCGCATATCGGAAATTTTCAGCACTATGAATCCGTATCTTTCCAGAGGGAACGAAGATATTTATAATGCCGTCCTGAAGTTTTTGGGCGGACTTGAAAGCTATTATGATGAAGGGCCTTCCGATTTAAGGTATTTCTACGTTCCTGATACGGGCAAATATGTTACACTCAGTTATAATAATGTTCTTAAACAAAGCGATAATCCTCCGAAGAACTGGGGTCTGAGCGCACTGATAGGAATTGCTGCGGCGCTTGTCATTTCCATTATAACATTTTTCTGCATCAAGAGCCGCTATAAGTTCAAAAGCGCACCTTCCAGCCTGCAGTATCTTCGCGCTGACGGAATACATATCGGGCAGAAGTCCGACGTATTTATAAGGAAATATCAGATACGCACAAAAAGGGAGCCAAGCGGCGGAGGCAGAGCAGGAGGCGGCAGCGGCGGCACAAGAAGCGGAGGCGGAGGCGGAGGAAACCACCGGTAAAAAAATAAACGGGCTGTCTGCAGCAAAAAAATGCGGCAGCCCTTATAGATGCGCAAAAATTTTACAATTCATATGCAAGCCATTATTTCCCATGAGAAGCCCGCATATTATGACATGCTCTGCACATACTATTTCCACAAACCGAAATTTACGGAGGTAGTAAAAAAATATGAAAGCTACAGGTATCGTAAGACGAATCGACGATTTAGGCCGTGTTGTTATCCCTAAGGAAATTCGCAGAACAATGCGTATCCGTGAGGGCGATCCTCTCGAAATTTATACAAGTACTGACGGCGAAGTTATCTTCAGGAAATACTCGCCTATAGGGGAAATAAGCGAAAACGCGTCTCAGGTGGCGGACATTATGCATAAATTGTCAGGCTGTCCCGTTGCGGTATTTGACCGCGACCATGTTATTTCCATTTCCGGAGCGGCAAAAAAAGAGTGGAACGCAAGGCGGGTATCGCCGGAGCTAGAAGAGCTTATGGAAAGCCGCAGACAGTATTATTGCGACGGTTCAAAAGGCGCTTTTATTCCTGCGGAAGGCGTTGACAAAGGCGCAGCGGCGTGTTTGCCGATTATTTCCTCAGGCGATGTAACAGGAGCGGTTGCGTTTCTTGACAACGGCAGCGGCTGCGGACTTAGCGAAAGTCAGAAAGCGCTGATACAGGCGGCTTCTCAGTTCCTTGGAAAGCAGATTGAGCTGTAAGCCTTTCTTCAAAGTTATTTGCAGGATTTCTTGTGAAAAGAGTTCTGAAAAAGCCAAAAGCCCGCAGCACGTTAAGCTGCGGGCTTGTATTTATTCTTTTGCGGCAGTTACGAAAATATCGTAAATGCAGCGTATAGCCTGGTCAAAGTCCTCTTCGTTGACACCGACAATTACATTCAGTTCGCTTGACCCCTGGTCAATCATCTTTACATTTATTCTTGCATGGGCGAGAGCCGCGAATATTCTTGCCGCTACTCCTCTTGTTCTGCACATGCCCCGTCCCACAACGGCAACCAGCGCAATTCCGTTTTCAACATACATATCGTCAGGCTTTACTCTTTTGCGGATTTGCGTCATTATTTTGTCATACTTGCCTTCCAGCTGGGCTTTGTCAATGATTACTGTCATTGAATCAATACTTGACGGCATATGTTCAATGCACACGCCGTTTTCAGCCAATACGTCAAGCACATCACGGCAGAAACCTATCTGGCTGTTCATCATATCCTTGTGGAGATTTATAGCGGAGAAATTCTTCTTTCCTGCAATTCCCGTGATGGTATAAGGGCTGATTTCGTCCTCGCTGCTGTCCGGTACTATCATTGTACCCGGCGCTGAAGGGTCGTTTGTATTCTTGATATTTATGGGTATTCCCGCTGAACGCACTGGGAATATAGCGGCTTCATGCAGTACTGACGCGCCCATATACGAAAGCTCTCTAAGCTCGGTATAAGTGACGCTTTTGATAGGTTCAGGGTCCTTTACTATTCTTGGGTCGGCAACCAGAAAGCCGGAAACATCTGTCCAGTTTTCGTAAAGAGAAGCTTTCACGGCATCCGCCACAATAGAGCCGGTAACATCTGAACCGCCTCTTGAAAAAGTTTTCACATAGCCGTCAGCGCCGCAGCCGTAGAAGCCGGGTATAACAGCGTAATCCCTGCCGGAAAGAGCGCTTTTCAGAGCTGCGGCAGTTTTTTCCTTGTCAAGAGCGCCGTCTTCGCGGAAGAAGATTACATCAGCTGCGTCTACAAAAGGAAAGCCCAGATATGCGGCAAGCACTTTTCCGTTAAGGTACTCGCCTCGGCTTGCAGCATAGCTGCTGCCATAGCGCTTTCTGAGGTTTTTCTCAATGGTTTTTATATCTTCGTCTATAGAAAAATCCATTTTCAGACCGGAAATAATTTCGCGGTAACGGCTGTGTATTTCATTCAGTACGCCGATAAAATTCTCGCCTCTGTCCGCCATGGCGCAGCACTTATATAGAAGGTCTGTTACCTTTGTATCTCCGGAAAATCTTTTGCCCGGGGCAGAGGGTATAACGTAGCGGCGGTCAGGGTCGCTCTTGATAATATCCGCAGCTTTTTTCATCTGACTTGCGTCGGCAAGGCTGCTTCCGCCGAATTTTACAACTTTAAGACTCATATTCTTCACATAGGAAGAGACTCTTACTCTCCCGTCTCCTTTCAATTAAATTTTCAGAACTTGTTTTTAGCCTTACATTATAGTATAGTTTATTTTTGATTAAAAATCAACTGTTATTTCCCACAAAATTCTCTCAATATAAAATGTATATTTGTAAAATACGCTTGTTCATGGAGCAGAGACAGTGCTGCTATTAAGGAAAAATTTCTAATTTTTTAGTGACAAAACAGCATTTGTATGGTATAATTATTATTATAGCCTGGGTGCAGATTTCCCTTATGCCTTTCAAGGCATCGGGATACATTAGGTATTCCGGCAGAGAACCGGTATCTTCGCTAAAGGCGCGTCATGCAATCTTTAAGGAGGAAGTATTATATGCGTAAGAAGTTTTATATCACCACACCGATTTATTATCCGTCAGGCAATCCGCATATCGGACATTGCTATACTACCGTTGCCTGCGATTCCATTGCCCGTTACCGCCGTATGCAGGGCTATGATGTTATGTTCCTGACAGGCACTGACGAACACGGACTGAAGATTGAACAAAAAGCCCGTGAAAAGGGTGTTACTCCCAAGGAGTATGTTGACGAAATAGTTGCGGTTTTTAAAAATCTCTGGAAATATATGAATATAAGCTATGACCGCTATATACGCACAACTGATGATTACCACATTGAAACAGTGCAGAAAATTTTCAAGGAGCTGTACGATAAGGGATATATTTACAAAGGCGAATACAAAGGCAAATACTGTACGCCCTGCGAGAGCTTCTGGACAGATTCGCAGCTTATAGACGGCAAATGTCCCGAGTGCGGACGGCAGGTTGCAGAGGCAAAGGAAGAGGCGTATTTCTTTAAGATGTCTCCTTTTGCGGATCGCATTGAGAAGCTGCTGACCGAAACCGATTATCTTCAGCCAAAGAACCGTGCAATAGAGCTTGTAAATAACTTTATAAAGCCGGGGCTTGAGGATTTGTGCGTTTCAAGGACATCCTTTAAATGGGGCATTCCCGTTACATTTGACGAAAAGCACGTGGTGTATGTATGGATAGACGCTTTGTCCAACTATATTTCCGCACTGGGCTTTTATAATGACGCATACGATGATTATGAAAAATACTGGCCTGCAGATGTTCATATGGTGGCAAAGGATATTATGCGTTTTCATGCTATTATATGGCCTGCAATGCTTATGGCGCTGGATTTGCCTCTTCCGAAGCATCTTGCCGTTCACGGCTGGATAACGTTCAACGGGCAGAAAATGAGCAAATCCCTTGGGAACGTTGTAGACCCGCTTATTTTAGGCGAGCGTTACGGCGCGGACGCTATACGTTATCATATTTTAAGAGAAATGGCTCTTGGAGCAGACAGTTCCTTCTCCAATGAGATAATGATAAACCGTATAAATTCCGACCTTGCAAACGGTCTTGGAAACCTTGTATCGCGCACAGTAGCAATGGCTGATAAATATTTCGGAGGAAAGCTGCCTTTAGAGCGCCAGTCCGGAGAATTTGACGAAGAGCTTATAGCTGCTGCATCCGGGCTTAGAGACGCTGTTGACGGTTTCATAGATCAGACTCAGCTTAATCTTGCTCTTGCGGAGATTTTTAAGCTGGTATCCCGTGCGAATAAATATATTGATGAAACAGCGCCATGGGTACTTGCAAAGGACGATTCCAACAGAGCGCGTCTTGCTTCTGTGCTTTATAATCTCCTTGATACAATAAGGATTATCTCTACTCTTCTTTCCGCTTTTATGCCCTCTACGATGCCTGTAATATGGGAGCAGATAGGCGCTCTGGAGGATGAGAGAACATATGAAAATGCCGGAAGGTTCGGTGTGCTTCGGGCGGACGTTCAGGTAAAGAAAGGGGATATTATTTTCCCGAGAATCGATGCGGATAAGGAAATAGAGGAGCTGAACTCCATTATCAGAAGCAGTATGCCTGAAGAACCGAAAGAGGAAAAGGCGGATGTTCTGCCGGTGCTGCCTGAGATAAGCATTGACGATTTTGCCAAAATAGATCTTAGAGCCGCAAAGGTTATAGAGTGCGAAAAGGTAAAGAAGTCAAAGAAGCTTTTGCGTTTGCAGCTGGATGACGGCATGGGCGGAAGGCAGGTTGTGTCGGGAATAGCTCAGTGGTACAAACCGGAAGATCTTATAGGCAAGAAAGTAGTAATAGTGGCAAACCTGAAGCCTGTGAAGCTTTGCGGAGTAGAGAGCAACGGTATGATTTGCGCTGCTGATTCGGAGGACGGAAGCGCGAAGGTAATATTCCCCGACCAGAGCCTGCCCTGCGGTGCCAAGGTGAGATAAAATGTTCATAATGAGCAATAGGAAACGGCTCTGGTCATTGGTGCTGTTATTGTCATTGGCGGCATTATTTTCAGCATGCGGAGGAAGCACCTCCGGCAGCGGTGAATCTTATAAGAAATCAGACGAATATTTTACCGATACGTCTTATGTTTCTGATTATATCCAAAACGACCCGCTTTTGCAGGAAGTGCAGGGGACAACTATTTACTGGCTGTCGTATTATGACGTTAATCCTCAGAATAATCAGGATAGAAGCGTTGCTCTTTCTCTCTTTGAAGATGAGTATGGAGGGAAGGTAGAGTATATCAGCTGTACAAGCGAAAATAAATTTGACCTTTTGGCAAGCCGTATTCTCAGCGGCGACCCTGTGGATATGTTTCCCTATGAATGGGAAGCGCTCCCAAGCGGAGTATTAAAAGACCAGTACCAGCCTCTTGATGATTATATTGACCTGGATGACGAAATCTGGGACGGTATAAAAGACGTTATAGATATGTATGAATATAATGGGAAACACTATGTTGTTCCGTACAGCATATGCAATCCTCTGGTTATTACGTACAGCCGAAGAATGTGCGAAGAAAACGGTCTGCCGGATCCATATGAGCTTTATAAAAAAGGCGAATGGGACTGGGACGCATTCATGGATATGATGACTTCTTTTGTAAACGGCGCTTCTGACGGAGAAACCCGTTACGGCATAAACGGATGGTTCGGTCAGGCTATGATACAGTCCACCGGCGAAACCGTTATAAATTATGACGGCGAGAGTTTTTCCAATAATATAAAAAGCGAAGCCATTGAAGAAGCGGAAAACGTTATGGAGGATATTATGAGGCAGGGTCTGTACGACCCGTCATGGCACGGTTATCTTAATAATGACGGTTCTACGCTCTTTTTTGCAATGTCTGACTGGGCGCTGGGAGATTCAAACGTTCTGAACGAACCCGAGCCGGAGATAAATGAAGATGGATTTGCGGAGAGCGGAGATCTTATGATAGTACCGTTTCCGAAAGCGCCCGGAGCGGATGAGTATTATCTTAATTGCAGCTTTGCGGGGAAAATGCTTGTAAAAAATTCGGAAAACGGCGCGGCTGTAGGCGCGTATATAAAGTGCGAAAGACTTGCCGCGATTACTGAGGAATATGCCGCAGACGCGAAGCAGAAAAGTCTTATTGTTGAGAAGAACGCGGCAGGAGTAATAAAAAGCTATGTTACCGAGGAACAGTATGACGCCATCTGTGAATATACAGACCCAGAGAATATAACTCCTGTATTTGATTTCGGATACGGAATGGGCAGCAGAATGTTCGGAGACGGCGATTATACATATGAGACGAGAGGAATTATGGATAATATAACCGCAGCTCTTCTGAACGGCGAAAAGGATTCATGGGCTGTTATACGTGACGAATGGTCGCCTGTAATAGATGATATAATTGCCGAATACAATCAAAATTGAGAAAAATTCTGTAAAACCCTTGACTTTTTTAAAGTAAGTATGATATAATATACTCATATCGTTCAAGCAAAGACCGGCAGCCGCTGGTCTTTTGCTTATGCATATATAAGGCAGTGCTCTTTTATGGGTGTAGGGTGGTGTAGGGATGCAGGGTTAGAAAAAAAGCTCTTATATATATGTTATCTATATATGAATTTATTAATACTTTAGAAATATTTTTATTAGGGGTTTTTAAAATAGCCCTTAACCCTACACCACCCTACACCGCTATAGACTCTGCAGCACAGCCGAAAAACATTTTCGAAAGGATGAATCGCCGGAATGAAACTTAAAAGATTTGGCGGGACTGAAAAGCTGGTCTATGAAATGGTGCTGCCAATAGCAGAGGAGCTTGGCTTTAAGATATGGGATGTCAGCTTTGAAAAAGAAGGAGCTTATTGGTATCTCAGGGTTTTCATTGACAACGAAAGCGGAATCACAATTGAGGACTGCGAAAGAATGACAGCGCCTGTGAATAAAGTCCTCGATGAAAAAGACCCAATTGCCCAGAATTATATTCTTGAGGTAGGTTCGGCAGGGCTTGAAAGAATGCTTTGCCAGGGCTGGCACTTTGAAGATTCCATTGGAAAAACGGTAAAGGCTCATGCGATACGTCCGATTGACGGAGAAAAAGAATGGATAGGAACTCTTACGGCTTTTGACGGCGAAACGGTTCATATTTCCGCAGACGGGGAAAGAGCCGTAAGCCTGAAGCTTTCCGAGCTGTCGTATGTAAAGCTGTATATTGAAATTGATTTTTAAATTAACGGAGGAAGAAAACAAAATGGACAAAAATTTCTTTGAGGCGCTTAACGCCTTGGGAACAGAAAACGGCGTAGATGTTGAAACGCTTGTTGAAAAAGTGAAATCCGCTATGCTGAAAGCGGCGAGAAAGGCATATCCGGACTGCGAGGAAAATATAACTGTTGATATTGACCCTGAACAGCAGAAATTTGAAATGTATCTCAGGCAGACGGTTGTAGACGACGAGCCTATTGATGAAAACGAAATAAATATCGCAGCTGCGAGAGTAATCGACCCGTATGCCGTTGTAGGAGGCACTGTTCAGAAGAGGCTGAACATTGACAAATTCGGAAGAGCCGCTGCGCTTTCCGCAAAGCAGTCGATAAAAGGAGATTTAAGAGACATAAACCGTGCGAGAATACTTGAAAAGTTTGAGAATAAAGAATTCGAGTGCATTACCTGCAAAGTATCTCAGGTGGAAACAGGAGGAACAGCCACGCTGCTTTATGACAATACCGAAATATATCTTTTCCGCAAGGAGCAGATACCCGGAGAAATACTCAGAGAAGGTCAGATGGTAAAGGTATATGTTACCGCTATAGCGAATAAGCAGAAGAAGCCGGTTATCAAAATATCCAGAGTGCGCAAGGAGCTTGTAAAGCGTCTGTTTGAGATGACAGTTCCTGAAATCTTTGATGGCACAGTTGAAATCAAAGCCATATCCCGTGAAGCCGGTTCCCGCACGAAGGTAGCGGTCTGGTCAAATGACCCTAATGTTGACGCGGTAGGCGCCTGCATAGGGCCGAAACGTTCGCGAATATCATCTATTGTGGAAGAACTTTCCGGAGAGAAGATAGACATAATTCCCTACAGTGAAAATCCTGAGGAATTTATAGCGAAGTCGCTTGCGCCGGCAGCTGTTGTTCATGTGGACGTTATTGCAAATGAGGAAAAGAATCATATCTGCAGAGTAATTGTTCCAAACAGCCAGCTGTCCCTTGCAATCGGCAATCGCGGTCAGAACGCGAAGCTTGCGGCTAAGCTGACAGGGTTTAAGATAGACATAAAGCCTGAGGTTGAAATAGCTTTGCCGGATGCGTCAGATGAAGGTACGGAAGGCGAAGCGGATGCGGATGATATATTAAAGCTTGAACAGGCATCGGAGCTTACGGAGATGGAGGCGGCATCAGAGCTTGTGCGTCTTGACGGAAAATTTGTTCCTGAGGAGTAAACGCCATGAAGGTAAAAAAGATACCTATGCGCATGTGCATAGGCTGCGGTGAAATGCATGAAAAGAGAAGCCTGATTCGTGTTATAAAAACTCCGGAGGGTGAAATTTTACTTGATTCTACCGGGAAGAAGTCCGGCAGAGGAGCGTACTTATGCAAGAATATGGAATGTTTGGAAAAAGCGCGGAAAGGGCATAAGATTGAAAGAGCGCTTTCATGCAGCGCAGAGGTTTCTGTGTACGAGGAGCTGGGAAATGAATTGCAGAGAGAAATGGCTGAATCTGCTGACAATATGCCGTAAGGCGGGCAGACTTGCAATGGGTTTCGACCCTGCCAGAGAAGAGATTTTAGCAGGACGTGCAGCAGTTGTTTTCGTGGCAGGAGACGCGTCGCACAGGACAAAAAAAGAAGTCCGGTTTTTTTGTAATAGAGAAAATATTCCTGTGAAGGATATAAATATGATTACTATGGATGATATTGCAAACGCAGCAGGAAGAAGAGCCGGTGTGATTGCAGTATGCGATAAGGGCTTTGCAAAAAGACTTACAGAGCTTTCAGAGGATATCAATTAACATAACACAATGAACAGGAGGGTTCGCCTATGACGAAAAAAAGTAAACTTAGTGATGTGGCAAAGGATCTGCATATGGATGCAGCGGAGCTAATTGCTTTTTATGAAAGCAATGGAGGTGAACAGAAGAAAAAATCGGGAAGCAATCTTACAGAAGAGGAAATAAACACAGCCCTGGAGCATTTTACTCAAAGCCAGCAGGTTGCGAGTTTTGATGATTATTTTGCAACGCGCGGTTTGCCGAGAAGCGCATTTGAAAAGAAGCCCGAGGCTATAGAAAAGAAACAGGAAAAGAGAAATATGAAGAAGACAGAAAAGAATCAAAAATCTGCTGCCGAGGCAGTAAACAACACGCAGAAGAAAGCAAAGACGGAGAAGAAGCAGGAAAGGTTTGCTGCTTCAAAAAGCGCTGACAAGCCGGTGAAAAACACAAAGAACGAGCAGAAGCACGAGCAGAAGCACGAGCAGAAGCATGAGCAGAAGTCCGAGAAGAAGCCGGCAAAGCCTCAGGCGCGTCAGTATGCGGAAAACAAAAGCGGTATGCGGAACGACAGGAAAAAGCAGCCTGCCAAAGCCAATAAGCACGGAGAGAGACTTCATGTCGAGGTGGAGCTGTCATCAGGAGGAAGCTCTTCGGTTGAAAAGCGCCGTACTGTTGATACAAGAGGGTCATATGTGGATCTTGACAAGTACAATCAGCGCTATGAGCAGATTGCGCCTGCCGGCAAATACAGCAAGGATAACTATTCCACAAAGAAGCAGAAGATAAATCAGAAGTCCGCCAAGAGAAATAAGCAGAAGTATTCAAACAAGCGCGAAACAGAACAGGATAAGCTGCGCCGTCTGGAGCTGGAGAGAGCAAGAAAGCAGCAGCTGAAGGTTATGATACCTGACACCATTGTTGTAAGCGAACTTGCCGCGCGTCTGAAAGTAACGGCAACCGAGGTTATAAAAAAGCTTATGATGCTGGGAGTTATGGCTACTATCAATGAAGAAATCGACTTTGATACAGCTTCACT
>CAZINV010000013.1:0-11463 GCA_964540685.1 uncultured Ruminococcus sp. | reverse complement strand
CAGGAGTCATAGCCTCAAGTTCAGAAACTTGGTCGAATCTGCCGCTTTCGGAGTTGACCTCGCCGTTTTCGCCAATCATCTCATCAAATACCACAACCTTATGGCTCTTGCATGTAATACATCTTTCGCCAACGCATTCAGCCTTAGGAAGAGTCTTTTCGCAATATATGGTCTTGACAATTACATTTTCTCCATCTGTATCAACACTGAGGATTCCCTCACAGCCTGCTTCTCTAAGCTTAGCTTCGTCTATCATGCCGCTGCATTCAAGACCAATTATGTAAACCTTTTCGCGGTCAATACGATGCTCGGTTAGCAGCTGATTAAAGCTGTAGGAATCACAGGGCTTTAAAAATACCAGAGTTTTTCCGTCTTTCTTGGAAAGTGCAATCAGATACTTAGAAAGATTGCTTGCACAGAAGCTGTTATATACAAATTCACTCATCGCATCGGCGGAATCAAATACTGCCGGAGTAGGATCATAAACAAATTCACCGCTTTTCCAGCCCAGTACTCTTGTTACAGTACCGTCAGCCAGAAGCTCGGAGGCTCTCTTTATCATTACTTCTTGCATCTCAGATCCTCCAATCTCTTATTCTCGCCGAGGTTGGTAATTGTTTCCACAAACTCATTCATAGTCGCGGCAAACTTAGCACCTTCCGCAGCGGATACCCATTCAACACGAGTACGTTCTTTCTCAATACCGAGATAACTCAGCATAGAGAATAGCATGGTCATTCTTCTGCGCGCATAGTAATTGCCCGTTGTATAGTGGCAGTCGCCCGGATGGCATCCGCAAAGGATAACACCATCAGCGCCTCTCTGAAAAGCGCGCAGTATAAACATCGGGTTCACTCGGCAAGAGCATGGTACACGAATGATTTTTACATCAGCCGGATAATTTGCACGGTTCGTACCGGCAAGATCAGCTCCTGCATAAGAACACCAGTTGCAGCAAAATGCAACAATTTTAGGTCTGAATTCATTATTTACTTGCATATTGCGTCTACCTCCGCCATAATCTGACTGGTTGAGAAGCCCTTAAGATCCATCGCACCTGACGGACAGGCAACAGTACAAGCACCGCAGCCCTGACAAACCGCTTCATTAACCACAGCCACTCGACGAATTAAAGAACCGTCTCTTCTGCGGCTGAAATCCTTATCCTCATATGTAATTGCGCCATACGGGCATACGTTCGCACAAGTAGAGCAGCCGTTACACATAGCTTCATTGGACTGAGCTACACAAGGGTTGCATGAAAGCTTATCTTTAGCAAGAAGTCCGATAACTTTGGATGCGGCAGCACCTGCCTGAGCAACAGTATCCGGAATATCTTTAGGTCCCTGACATACTCCTGAAAGAAATACGCCTGCCGTAGGAGATTCAACCGGACGCAGCTTAGCATGTGCTTCGGTAAAGAAATCATTTGTATCCATGCTTGCAGTCAGCATTGTTGCCAAAGGACGCGCGCTCTTATCAGGTTCAATTGCAGCTGCCAGTACTACCATATCAGCATTGATATGAAGCTGTTCATTTGAAATAAGGTCAGATGCCTGAACATGAAGTGTACCGTCAGCCTTCGGAGAAACCTTGCCTACCATACCCTTGATATAATGTACGCCATACTGTTCAACAGCACGCCGATAGAACTCATCATAATTCTTGCCTGGAGTACGCACATCTATGTAGAATACATAAACTTCTGTATCCGGATACTTTTCACGGCAATACATAGCGTGTTTAGCAGTGTACATACAGCAAATTTTGGAACAGTATTCCTTTCCGCAGCCTGAAGTATCACGGCTGCCTACGCATTGTACAAATACTATTGTCTTAGGCTGCTTGCCGTCAGACATTCTCTGAAGATGACCTTCTGTGGGACCGTCAGCCTTCAGGATTCTCTCAAATTCTAGAGATGTAACAACATCTTTGCTCTGAGAATAAGCAAATTCATCATATCTATCTACAGATATAGGATTGTATCCAGTAGCAGCTACAATTGCGCCGTACTTTTCTTCAATAATAGTATCTTGCTGTTCATAATTGATAGCCCCTGCGGAGCAAAGCTTTTGACAAAGACCGCACTTGCCTGTCTTAAACTTATTGCAATGAGCAGCATCTATAACAGCAACATTCGGAATAGCTTGAGCAAACGGAATATATGCTGCATGGCGATTGTTCATGCCGAGATTATACTCATTGGGAACGTTCTTTACTGGACATTTTTCGGTGCAAACACCGCAGCCTGTACACTTTGTTTCATCAACATATCTTGCTTTTCGGCGAATCTTTACAGAAAAGTTGCCTACAAAACCAGTGACAGCTTCAACCTCGCTATAAGAATAAATAGTAATCTTTTCATTCTGAGCGCAGTCAACCATCTTAGGAGTAAGAATACATGAGGAACAGTCCAGCGTCGGGAATGTTTTATCGATTTGAGTCATCTTACCGCCGATAGTAGGCTGCTTTTCAACAATATCAACTTCATAGCCCGCATCTGCAATATCCAGAGCTGTCTGAATGCCTGCAATACCGCCGCCGATTACAAGAGCGCGCTTTACAACAGGACTTTCCCCTGCAATAAGCGGTGTATTGAGCTGAACTTTTGCAATAGCCGCGCGTCCAAGCACAATCGCCTTCGCAGTGCCCTCCGCTTTATCTTTATGTATCCAGGAACACTGCTCACGAATATTTGCAACTTCCAGCATATACGGATTTAGTCCTGCCGATTGTACTGCCTTACGGAATGTAGCTTCATGCATTCTCGGTGAACATGAACATACAACAACACCTTCCAGCTTATGTTCCTTAATCGCTTCCTTGATTATGTTTTGGCCTGCCTCTGAACACATGTAGGGATAATCTGTTGCAAAAACAACTGCCGGCTCCTTACCCAGAGTATCTGCAACTGCCTTTACATCAACAGTACTTGCAATATTAGTACCGCAGTGGCATACGAAAACACCAATTCTACGCATCGCTTATGCCTCCTTATTTGCTGTACTTTCTGAATGCGCTTACAATAGCCTGCTGCGGAAGATCTTCGTCCAGCATTGCAGGAATCTGCTGCGGTTTCAGATGATTCTGTCCCTGCTGACGGATAACAGCCAGTCTGACTGCTTCCACAAGCTTTGCCGGTTCAACACCGCGCGGGCATCGTTCAATGCAGGCAAAGCAGGAGAGACACTTATAAATTGACTCTGACTTCATCAATGTTTCAATATCGCCCTTTTCTACCATGTAAACAAACTGGTGAGGATGATATTCCATTGAATCATATGACGGACAAGTACCTGAGCACTTACCGCAGCGCATACATTTGAGCGGATTAACACCGCTTGCAGTCAGAACCTGTTCTTTTAAATCTGACATATTTGATCCTCCTTATTCAAGACCAAGCGCCTGTGCAAGAAGCTCTGTGAAATATACTACAGGGACTTCACTGCCGCTGTTCTTCTTGAGGTTATACAGACACAGCGGACATGCAGTGATGACCATCTCTGCACCATATTCTTCAGCGCTGTCCATAACTGTTCTGCTTCTGTTTTGTGCAGCTGATTTGTCCTCAAGAGTCATATATCCGCCGCAGCACTCATTTCTCTGCGGATAGATTACAGGCTCTGCGCCAATTGCCCTGATAAAATCTTCAAGTATTTTGGGATTTTCCGGATTATCCATCTGCATTACGTTTCCTGGACGAAGAAGCAAACAGCCATAGTATGCAGCAATCTTCTTACCGGTAAGAGGATTCTTCACAGCAGCTTTTAGATTATCAAAACCTACTTTGTCACGAAGCACTTCAAGATAATGAATAACCTCCGTTTCGCCCAGATAAGGCTCTGAAAGTTTCAGATAATTATTAGCCTTCAGCTGAATATTGCTGTCAGTCTTCATATCATTGTTTACCTGCTTAATTACATTATGACAAGCTGAACAAAGTGTTACCAATGCCTGCCCCTTTTCCTTAGCGGAAGCAAGAGCACGAACAGAAGAAAGCTTTGATGCAATCTCATTCTTTGCCATTGGATAAACACCGCCGCAGCACTGCCAGTCCGGAATTTCTTCAAGTGCGAAGCTCAAAGCCTCTGCACTGATACGAGCATACCGGTCAAGTTCCTTAGCTTTTGTTCTCAGTGTACAGCCGGGAAAATAACTGAATGTCATAGCAAAACTACCTTTCATTAAATTTATTCCAGCAAGCTGATTTATATCATCTGCTCCGGATGGAAAACCTCATCGAAGCGTTCTGCTGTCAGAAAGCCAAGCTCTACGCAGGCTTCCTTCAGAGAGATATTGTCCTTATATGCCTTCTTTGCTGTCTTTGCAGCATTCTCATAGCCAATATAAGGATTCAGTGCTGTTACAAGCATAAGAGAATTATACAGATTGTGATGCATCTTCTCTTTGTTTGCACGAATACCTACAGCGCAATTCTTATTAAAAGAGAGAATAGCCTCAGAAAGAAGTCTTGCAGACTGGAGGAAATTATATATACATACCGGCATAAATACGTTTAGTTCAAAATTGCCCTGAGATGCGGCCATTCCCACTGCAACATCATTGCCCATAACCTGAACGGCAACCATTGTTACAGCTTCACACTGGGTAGGATTAACCTTGCCCGGCATAATAGATGAACCCGGTTCGTTCTCCGGAATAAATATTTCGCCCAGACCGTCTCTCGGACCGCTTGCTAGCCAACGAACATCATTTGCGATTTTCATCATATCAGCTGCAAGCGCTTTGAGTGCGCCATGTGCATAAACCAGCTCGTCCTTGCTGGTAAGTGCGTGAAATTTATTGCTTGCGGTTACAAACTTTTTACCTGTAAGCTCGGATACAGCGTCTGCCACTGCAGCGTCGAAACCATTTGGAGTATTCAGACCTGTGCCAACAGCTGTACCTCCCAGTGCAAGCGTTTTAAGATACGGAAGAGCCGACGCCAGCATTTCCTTATCACGCTCAAGAGAACTTCTCCATCCGCTTATTTCCTGTGTAAATGAAATAGGAGTAGCATCCTGCAAATGTGTACGTCCGCTTTTTACAATGCCCTCATTCTCCGCTTCAAGACGCTTAAATGTTGCTACCAAAGTATCAATCGCCGGAAAAACTTTATCTTCAATAGCAATAACAGCGGAAATATGCATAGCTGTCGGAAAAGTATCATTTGAGGACTGACTCATATTTACATCATCATTAGGATGAAGGAGCTTAGCTCCTGCAATTTCATTTCCGCGGTTAGCAATAACTTCGTTTGCATTCATATTGGACTGAGTACCGCTTCCAGTCTGCCATACGACCAACGGAAAATGATCATTTAATGCACCGGAAATAACCTCATCGCAGGCAGCAGAAATAGCTGCAAGCTTTTCATCAGTCATTTTCTCCGGTTTAAGCTTGTTATTTGCCATTGCAGCCGCCTTTTTCAGGATACCGAATGCATGCGTAATCTCTCTCGGCATAGTTTCAATGCCAACTCCGATAAGGAAATTCTCATGACTGCGCTCTGTCTGCGCTGCCCAGTACTTATCGGAAGGCACTTTTACCTCGCCCATGGAGTCGTGTTCAATACGATATTCCATCTCTAAAACCTACTTTCTTTCTTAACTTATGTCAAATATATTGAGCATATGCGTATATGACCCAAATCACAGCCTGCAAGCCGTATTGCAACTGCTTGTCCGCAGAACTGCCTTAGATAAGCAGTTCGTGAATCTATGTGAATTTCGAATTTCCGCACAGATGCCTGTATCGTTATTAGAGTTCAAGCCTTACTGATACTTTTTATCTAAACAATGCTCAGCTCATAATACGCCTTATAATATTATACCATAACTTTTTTATTCTTTCAAGTAATTTTAAGCAAAATATATATTTTCACAGATTTTTAAGCTATAATTCTATAAAAGAAAAGCAAAACACTGTGATTGATATTTTTTTCACAATCTTTTTTAAAGAAAAAACGACTGCAATGCTTTGCTGCCGTTTTTTTATTCATTATGCTATAGGAAAACTATATACATAGTCATCCATTATAAAACCATTCCCAATTTCAGCTGTTCTTACACCATCGCGTTTCATGCCCCAATGTTCATAAACCGCAATTGAACTTTCGTTGTAGCGATTTACCGTAAGCCATACCTTTGAACAGTTGCTTTTTCTAGCCTGTTCCTTTATAAATTCAAAGCCCTGCGTTGCATATCCTTTGCCGCGATGCGATTTTTTCATATATATCTTTGAGAGAAACATGGTTTTGTCTTCCTTAGGGCATATTCCAAAATAGCCTACACGCTGTCCGTCCTCAACAAAAAAATAGTATGTATATCCCTCTTTTTCAATTTGGTCATACAAAGCTTTTTCAGACTGAAATTTGCTGACCATATAGTCTATCTGTTCTTGAGACAGAATTGAAATAAAATGCTGATTCCATATCTCTGCTGCAAGCTTTGCACATTCTTCAATATCTGCATCTGTCTGTACTTTTTCAAATGTTAGCATTAAAATAGACCTCCTTGAATTTCATATGAGATTTACAAACATGATTTATTCTTTAAACACAGCAATTATACCACAATACATGTGCTTTGTCAATCGAATTTTTTAGTAAAAAAGAAATAAATTTCCTAAGAGACATCGTAAAATTGTTTCCCTTTATCTCAAAATATCGTCTCTGATAAGAAAGTGCTCAGGTATTCCATTCTTCATGATTATATCCGGCTCGCCCTGAATAAGCGGCATAAAATATGAAAGCGCTTTTTCAGTTATATTATTGCCTGATTCATTGATATAAGATGACGGAAGGTGCTTTTCTCTATTTGCTACAGATTCCACAGGCGCTGATTCAATAACAACAGTATATGGTACGTCACGCACTCTTCTGAACACCATTACTTTGCCCGTTTCGCCTTTTAATGCACAGCGTACACCGGCAGCACCGATTTCCTCAGCCTCACGTATGTCAGTTGCGGAAGCTATATGCGAAGAGCAGCGCTGCATAACATTCAACTCAATAGAACGCACCTTACAGCCGAATTCCTTTCGAACTGCATGTTCAAGGAATTTGCCTATACCTGAAAGATACCTGTGTCCGAAATTATCCACTTCTCCGGACTGATATTCCCCCTCTTCGGCTTCCTTAACGGTTGTACCCTCAGACACCGCAACGACTACCGCCTGATGCTTAGCCATCTGGCAGCGAAGATCATCAAAGAAACGGGATAAAGTCATTGAGCGCTCCGGAACATAAATAAGATGCGGAGCCACCTGATTATTTGCATGAAGAATGGCGCTGGAAGCAGTAAGCCAGCCGGCGTGCCTGCCCATTATCTCTACAATAGTTATTGACGGCATACTGTATACTGCACTGTCGCGTATAATTTCCTGCATTGTAACAGCCACATACTTTGCGGCAGAGCCAAAGCCCGGCGTATGATCTGTGATGCAAAGATCGTTGTCAATAGTCTTTGGTATGCCTATTATTTTTATATCCAGACCTTCTTTTACTATATAAGCCGAAAGCTTATTAACCGTATCCATTGAATCATTTCCGCCGATGTAGAAAAAAGCTCCTATTTGCCTGCGAATAAAGCATTGTGTAATTTTTTTGTAAACAGTATCGTCCTTATCGGCATCCGCAAGCTTATATCTGCATGAGCCAAGAACAGTAGAAGGAGTCTGACGGAGAAGATCCATATCATTATCTGTACGAAACATGGTCTTAAGATCAATAAGCCTATCGTCAATAGCACCCTCTATTCCATTAATTGACCCAAAGATAGCATCTATTTTCTCAACTTTCATAGCCTCGCGCATAACGCCTAACAAAGATGCATTTATAGCACAGGTCGGTCCGCCTGACTGTGCAACAACAATATTCATTAAAATATCCTCCTGATACGCATTTAAATCAGAGCTTGCGGCACATTGCAGCCTGTGCAAAGGAGCATTAGCTCTTCAGAGTTTAAGTGAGAATTTAATGCCCGGCTAAAAAACCGGATGGAAGTCACCCCGCCTAAAAGGCTGAAGAGACATCTGCACTTAGGTTATATCTCTTTTATTTTATACAATTTTCGAGCTGTTGTCAATCAATCAAAAATTTTTTTAAGCTTAAAGAGATATACTTAGCAATATTAGCACTAAATTAAGCAATATTTTGCCAGTGCAATCAAACATATAACCTGTTTCACAAATGTTAAGCAAGATTACATCGGACTTTGCTGCGAGTTAAAAGAAGCAGCGCCCGTAACTCTAGAAATACGGGCGCTGCTGCAGGTGAAAAATATAAATTTTTGCGGTTCATCACCGCTATTTTAGTATAGCACATTATTTTTGAAATGTCAACAAGTTTTTATCGACAAAATTCGATATTCTACATTTTTTTAGAATCAGCGCAATTATGCCTTATAAAAGAAAGTCTCCGCTGCCTGAATCGCGGTCAACGGAGACTTTAATATATTAAAAGAAAAGTTACTGATTCTTATAAGCTTCAATCATTTTCTGAACCATGCGTCCGCCAACTGAACCTGCTTCTCTTGCAGTGATATCGCCATTATAGCCCTGCTTCAGGTTTACTCCAACTTCGCTTGCGGACTCCATCTTAAACTTTTCCATGGCTTCCTTGCCCTTCTGAGTAAATGTGCCTTTCATGTTACATTCTCCTTTTCATGTTACATTTTTCGACATTCATAGATGCTTATACGAAAGCTTTTCACTTCCGCAATGATATTATAACACATGTCAGTATTGATATTAGTGGGAATTATAGACAGCATCTCATAATTCTGATGTGCAGATTACGCAGTGATTTTTCCTTGGATAGCAAAGCGGCAGTGAAAAAATATTCTGTGTATTGCAAGGAGAAACTTTGCTATATAAAGGAAAAAAGCCAAGTAAGATGTACATCAAGCTGAAATCGAAAGACCTGCGGCGTCGCCTATAGTCAAATCAAAGCTTTATCCGGAATAAGAAATCCTTTTTCATCTGCTGTAAGCTTTATTACGTCACCGGGATTTATTTTCTGCTGAAGCAGTTTTTCTGCAATTTTATTTTCAACCTGTTCCGTAAGATAGTGCTTCATAGGCCGTGCTCCATAAGCTTTCGTTTCCGGAGCTTTTGCAAGGCGGCTTACTGCTTCCGGTGTAAATTCCATGCTTATTTCAAGCTTTTCCATTCGTGCTTTCAATCCTTCCAAAAGTTTTTTTGCAATAGTTTCAAGATTTTCCGTGCTAAGTCTTGAAAAAGTAATAATTGCATCAAGTCTGCCTAAGAATTCAGGTGAAAAATATTTTTTTACAGCATCAGACTGCTTTTTTGAAAGCAGACCGGAACTGCTTTTTTCAGATGTAAACCCAAGGCTCTCCACGCCTGCCGATTCGAAAGTACCTGCATTTGATGTCAGAATAAGAAGCGTATTTGTAAAATCCACTTTTCGTCCGCTTGAATCTGTAAGAACGCCATCATCCATTATCTGTAAAAGAATATGTGTTATGTCGGGATGAGCTTTTTCTATCTCATCAAAAAGAACAACACTGTAAGGATGATTCCTTACAAGCTCGCACATTCTGCCTCCTTCTTCAAATCCCACATACCCCGGAGGAGCTCCGATAAGCTTTGATACAGCGTGCTTTTCCATATATTCCGACATATCAAAGCGAATAAAGCTGCTCTTATCATCAAACAAATGCTGAGCAATAGATTTTGCAAGCGCAGTTTTACCAACACCTGACGGTCCGGTAAACAAAAAGCATCCTATTGGTCTATGTGAATCGCCAAGACCTGTTCTTGCACGTATAAGAGCAGCGCTAAGGCGGTCTATTGCATTATCGTGTCCTATAATCTGTTTTTTCAATTCATTAGAGAGTGTTATGAGACGTTCTTTCTGTTCTTCACTTATTTTATCCGCCGGAATGCCTGTTCTTACTGCGACAACAGCTGCAACATCTGATTTAAGCACGCATTTATCGCTATCATTGCAGCCATTATTTCTTATTCTTGTACGTGAGCATGCTTCATCAAGAAGATCTATTGCCTTATCCGGAAGGCTTCTGTCGTGTATATATCTCACTGAATATTCTATTGCAGCGCCAAGAACCTCATCGTCAATTTTAACATTGTGAAAGCGTTCATAAGTTTTTTTCAGCCCTTGCAGAATAGTCATACAAACTTTTTCACTAGGTTCTGCTATTCTTACAGGCTGAAAACGTCTTTCAAGCGCACTGTCCTTTTCTATAAACCTGTGAAATTCATCTGTAGTAGTTGCTCCTATGATTTTTATTTCGCCTCTTGCCAGCTGCGGTTTTAAAATATTTGCAGCATCTATTGCGCCTTCAGCCGCTCCTGCTCCTACAATAGTGTGAAGTTCATCTATAAATAAAATTATATTTTTGCTTTCAGCAGCCTCCTGAAGACAGTGCTTCAGACGTTCTTCAAAATCGCCTCTATATTTTGCTCCGGATAAAATTGCGGTAAGATCCAAAGAAAATATATGTTGATCTGCAATGGCATCCGGTACATCTCCCTGCATTATTTTCACTGCGACGCCTTCTACTAAAGCGGTTTTCCCAACGCCCGCGTCACCGATAAGGCACGGATTATTCTTTGTGCGTCTGCAAAGTATCTGTATAATTCTTTCAAGTTCTTCTTCACGTCCTATAAGAGGGTCATAGCTGCACTCCCTTGACGGGTCAGTCATAAGCTTTCCGAACTGAAACAAATTTGGAAGATTTTTTCTGCTGATATTTCCAGCTCTGTGTCTTTCCAGTCTTATGCCAAAGCTATTTTCATCTCCGCATGAAGCACAAAGCTGGTTAAGATTAGTTCCAAGTCTTTTTAAAATAGCAACAGCGGTACAGCATGGAGAATGAAGTATAGCGCTCAAAAGGTGTTCAGTTCCTGCAAGAGTTCTGTGAAAATCATTTGCTCTTAATTTCGCATCTTCTATAATATCTCTCAAAGCCGGTGTAAGGCAATCGTCCAAAACCTGTGATGGTATTCCGCATCCTACAAGTTCCACCACCAAGCTTCGCACACGCTGCGCGGTAATGTGCTGCGAACTAAGTATAGCGGCAGCGGCGTTTCCCCCTTCTTCAAGAAGTCCGAGGAGAAGATGTTCGCTTCCAATGTAAGTATGTCCCATTTCCTCAGCAACACATACAGCTTCTTTCAATGCAAGAATAGCTTTACCTGTAAAGTTGTCACTATAATTCATAACCAGTCTTCCTTTCGTGAGAAAATTCTTCTATAGAAGTATACCGCAAACTCTCTGAATTATTTGTCAAAAGCAGTAACACATTTTTTAAACTGACATATGATGTACTATGAAACAGACAAAAAACAGTTTGTTTCAAAAAAAATTGACAAAGGAGCTTATGTATTATGTGTGGTTGCGAAGGAAATAACGGCTGCTGGTGGATCATCATTCTCATTCTCCTGTTCTGCTGCTGCGGCAGCAACGGAAGCTGC
>CAZINV010000012.1:0-11616 GCA_964540685.1 uncultured Ruminococcus sp. | reverse complement strand
GAGCAATTGTATTTATTTTAAAGCTTTCTGTGTAATCCGAAACGGGAGTTTTGAAATAATCGTTACGGTAAGCTATCTGCATTCCGGCATTATTGAGAACTATATCCACTGCCATGCCCATTCGGTCGATTTCACTCAGCATAGCCTGTACGCTGTCCAAATCGGAAAGTTCGGCTGAGACAGCGCAGGCTTCAACGCCCAAAGCCTTTACCTCATCAAGCAGTTTTTCACAGTGCTCTTTTTTTCTGCTGTGAAGTATAAGGCTGCAGCCTTGCTCCGCCATAAATTTTGCTGTAAGATAGCCTATTCCTCTTGACGCGCCTGTTATAAGCGCCCATTTTCCTTTTACCTGTACCATTGTAAAATCTCCTTTTAGCATAAGCTGCGGCGATAATTTTGCCGCACCAATTATCGAATTCTTCATCATTTCAAAAACTAGCCGGATATGCCCATGAATACTATGAAGACCTTGAAAACAGGTCGCAGCTGTTCATAATTGTTCGCTCTGTAAAGGAGCGTCAAAGTCCGGCTTCCCAATCCCAATTATATAATTCAAGCTGGCTGAGCTCATAGGGCGTGAGCTGATATACACAGTGATTTATCCAGTTGGAAAAAAGCAAATTGGCGCTGCATCCCCATGTATAAACCGGTTCATTGGCGGGATCGTCATTGGGAAAATAATTAAATGGCAGATGAATATCTATACCTTTTTCGGCATCGCGGAAGTATTCATCTTTCAGTGTATTGCGGTCGTATTCAAAATGTCCCGTTATAAAATACTGTCTGCCATTGTTGTTTGCAACAATATGTACTCCTGCATACTCTGATTCTGTGAGAATTGTGAGCTTCGGCACTTTTAGAATATCATCTCTTCTGACTTCTGAAAGTCTTGAATGAGGCGCATTGAAAACATCGTCAAATCCGCGCAAAAGCTGAACGTTTTTCACTTTTACAGCATGTGGAAATATGCCGAACATCTTTCTTTCAAGGTTGTATTTCGGCACTCCGAAGTGATAATAAAGTCCTGCCAAAGCTGCCCAGCATATGTGAAGAGTTGAAAATACATGAGTTTTTGTCCACTCCATTATTTCCTTTATTTCGTCCCAGTAGTCTACCTTTTCATAGTCAAGATGTTCAACAGGAGCGCCTGTGATAATACATCCGTCATAATAATCATTATGTATCTCATCAAAAGTACGATAGAACGCATCAAGATGACTTTTAGAAGTATTCTTGCTTACATGATTTGTAATCTGCAAAAACTCAATGTCAACCTGAATAGGAGTATTGCTGAGAAGCCTCAGGAACTGACATTCCGTTTCTATTTTTTTTGGCATGAGATTGAGTATCAGTACTTTTAGAGGACGTATATCCTGATGAGAAGCACGGATATTGTCCATGACAAAAATATTTTCCGCAGCAAGTGTATGATAGGCCGGCAAATCCGGCGAGATACAGATTGGCACAATTACCGTCTCCTTTCATTATTTTCTTCTTTTTCAGCTTTCCTTGCCAATAGCGTTTCTTATAGCACGAAGTTCCTCAGCAGTAAGTTCACGGTATGTACCGGGCTTCATCATTCCAAGCTTCAAAGGTCCTATGCTTACACGGCGAAGCCTTGCAACTTCAAGACCCAAAGCTTCGCACATTCTGCGTATCTGACGGTTTCTTCCCTCTTTTATAGTTATAAGCAGCACAACGCGTCCCGGTTCTCTCGTTTTTACAACAACGTTTGCAGGCATTGTCATTCTGCCGTCAATTTCAATTCCGCTTGCAAGTTCCACAAGCTGCTGTTCCGATATATCAGGTCTTACAGTTACACGATATGTTTTGCTTACATGGCGGCTGGGATGCATAATATCATTGGCAAAGCTTCCGTCATTGGTAAGCAGCAAAAGTCCTTCTGAATCTTTGTCAAGGCGTCCCACAGGATATACACGCTCTTCCACATCATCTCCCAAAATGTCCATTACGCATCGTCTTTCCAATTGATCTGAGGTAGTGGTAACATATCCTCTCGGCTTATACATCATCAGATAGCGATAGTTCGCCTTCTTCGGAATATAGACTTTTTCGCCGCTTACTGTTATAATATCCTGATAAGAAGCTTTATCTCCCAGCTTTACAGGGTGACCGTTAAGCTTTACTTTGCCTGCCGATATCAGGCTTTCAGCCTTTCTTCTTGAACAATAGCCGGCATCTGCCAGCAGTTTTTGTATTCTGATTTTTTCCAAAACTGACTCCTTTTATTATATTTGTTACGAGAAGAATTCTCTTAATTTTTCCGATATTTTTTCAAATGCATTTTTATTTTCACTTGTTTTATCATAATAAGGCACATCCTCTGACACATATAAGGGCTGCCTTGAAATTTCAAATTCACCGCAATAATGGACGAGGTATCCTGCAATGCTGTCCGCTTTCACAGGGGCGTAAATAAAAGGAGCTGCTTCTACTTCCCACCTGACAATATTGCTCTGTGACTGCACATCCGCATACACAACGTCATTTTTCGCATAAAGCTTTACAGAATCTGTTTTTCCTCCTGCCACAGGAAGTTTTATATTCTGCGGAATATCTGCATATTTTGCAGTTACGCAGGAAAAAGCGAGATCATAGAGCGCTGCATGGTCGTTCCAGTCATTTTTATCATTGAGAGTTACGCATATCAAAGTCACATTGTCTCTTGTACAAGCGGAAACGAGGCACCTTCCTGCTTCATCGGTAAATCCTGTTTTGACGCCTATAACCCCCTCACAGCTTCCGAGAAGCTTGTTTGTATTTTTTAGCTGCCTCTCATAAGGGGGATTGCCAAATGATACCTTGGCGCTTTCCTGACAGCATATTTCGCGGAAGTCTTCATTTAAAAGAGCTTCCGCCGTGAGCAGCCCCATATCATAGGCAGTGGAATAATGATTGTCATCATGAAGTCCGGATGGAGTTACAAAGTGCGTATTTTCCATACCTATCCGCTCTGCGCGTTCATTCATAAGGCAGGCAAAATTACTGTAGCTTCCTGCGATACGCACAGCCGCCGCGCCTGCCGCATCGTTGCCGGAAGGCAGCAGCATTCCGTAGCAAAGGGTGCGCTTTGTTACAATGTCTCCCGCGGTAAGCCCCATAGATGAGCCTTCAACGCATATAGCCTCGGAATCCACAGTAAATTCCTTATCAAGATCGCCGCTTTCCAGGCACAAAAGTGCTGACATTATTTTAGTTGTACTTGCCATAGGCAGTTTCATATTAGCGTTTGATTCGTAAATTACAGTACGTGCGGCGGCATCCATAACAACATAGGCGGCTGCGGAAACTTCAGTTTCCGCTTGATAGGCCGCATGTGCGGGAAATGGAATGCATACTGCTGAAATAATTAGTGCAATGCTGCAAAAGAATCTTTTCATATAAGCCCTCCGGTTTATGGCAATACCTTACAGAGATTGCTGCGCAGACGCGCCGTAAGGCGTGCTTTGCACGGTGTTGCCTTATATTGCTTTCGGGACAATATATGAAAGAAGCGCCGTTTATAGAAGTGCTATTCTTTGGATTTGTCTATTTCATCATCAGATTTTTTATCTTTGTGGTCTTTTACCATTTCAGAGATCTTATCAAGAAGCTCAGGAACAGAGCGGATAATATTGCTTACTTTGTCATCTGAAGCGGAAACCTGCAGCAGTCGTACATTTCCCTCCTTATTTACAATAAGAAAAGCTATAGGCTGTACTGTAACTCCTGCCCCTGCTCCTCCGCCGAAAAGATCTTTAGGATTCTGCTTTGCAGGCAAGTCTGAACCGCCCGATGCAAATCCGTATGAAACCTTTGATACAGGGATAATTGTAGTATCGCCTGCCTGTATCGGGTCTCCTATAACGGTTTTGACATCTCCCATTTCACGGATTTTGTCAATAGTTATTCCCATCATCTGATTGATTTTGCTTTTTTCATTTTCGGTCTGCATGCTTTAGTTCCTCCTTTTTATTTTTACCATTTGAGCTATACGATGTTTCCTGCTGATTTCGCAGCATTTCTGAAAGATATGTCCACGCAAGGCTGAAACCTGCTGCCAAAACGGCAGACGGACTTATTTTTGCCCGAAAGCGGGCTGTATAAACATTTTTTTCCGTGCCAAATCCGGGCTGGATTTCTATATGGTCGGCTTTGATTGTAAAAAACAACTGAAAAAAAGCAAGGGCATTTGCAGCTGCGGTACATATTTTGCCATATGCAATAGCGCATTCATATGCGTCGAATTTTCCAACCTTTATGTTAAGATAAAATTTTGTAATACGTATTCCTTTAAAAAGTCTGCGCATTCCTTTTTTAACAGGATTGAGAAGAGAATGCGCCAGTTCCAGCATGTCTTTTACTGAACGTTCTTTCTTTTCTTCTGATGCACTGTCTTTTTTGGATTTTCCTGCTTTTTTAGCTTTTTTTTCAGCTTTTTTCTTATTTTTAAGAGCTTTTTTTTCTTTTGCGGCTTTTATCTCTTCTGGAGTTTTATTTTTCTTCTTTTTTGATATGTCAAATATAGTAAATCCGCAATAGGATATTTTAACGTATACTTTGTTTTCCTCATAGCAAAAGTCGATAACCGCCGGCATAAACAGTATAAAAATCAAAATTCCTATAATGCATAATAATATTATCCATCCCGTCACAGGCAGTACATCTCCTTTCCGCTGCATATATTATTGCCGTTGTTTGGAAAATCATTCCTTTTCATCAGAATGCTCAGACTTCTTTTCATCAGCGGAGACTCTCTGCGGCTGGAGTACGGGCAATGGAGGCAATTCTTCCAGTGATGCAATATCAAAGCACCGAAGGAAATTATCTGTTGTCCTGTAGGCAATTGGCTTTCCGGGAACGTCCAGCCTTCCCGCTTCCTCCAGAAGCTCGCGTTCTACAAGAGTATTCACAACCGAGCTGCTGTCTATTCCCCTTACGTGTTCTATAAAGCTCTTTGTAACAGGCTGATTGTATGCTACAATTGTTAAAACTTCCATAGCGGCATTTGAAAGGGGAGTTGATTTTTTATTTTCCATAGCAGCGCGGATATACGGTGCAAATTCCTTTTCGGTACATAGCTGCCAGCTTTTGCCCAGACGTTTTGCTCTGATTGAGCTTCCGGCATTTTCATAGCGTTCATTAAGGTGCGCGATTATATTCGGGATTTCTTTTTCATTTATATTTAAAACTTCCGCCAGACGCTCCGATGGTACAGGCTCTCCGCAGGCAAAGAGTATGGCTTCTGCAATATTTTCTTTTTTTACGGTGCTGTCATGTTCCATGTTTCCTCCTCTTCGCACGTTCCAAGTGTCTTGTCCTTATGTTTATTTTCTTTACGGTAGAGATAGGTATTGTCATCGCTTATGTATATTTTACCATGCTTTGTAAGTTCCAGAATAGCCAGAAAGAGCGCAACTCTTGCGCTTCTATCGCGAATGTCGGCATACATGGCATCCATATAAACGTGTTCGCTTTTATGAAGCAGTCTCAGCACGTAAATTACTTTAGACATAACCGGTACAAAGCTTTTGTTTACAACAGCCTGCAGTTTATCCGCAGGACGATTTTCTTCTTCTATGAGCTTCTTTCCTATTGCGATAAAAGCTTTGCCAAGCTCATGAGGGTCATGCTTGCGCTCATAACGCGAGGGAATGTTTATCTTCATAGGTTTCCTCACAAAGATTTTATCTCCGGCATAGCGCTTTCTGAGATTTTCGGAAGCCTGTTTGCACAGCGCATATTCAATAAGGGCGCCTTGCAGAGCTTCTTTTTCTTTTTGAGCTTCATTGGGCTTTGGCAGCAGAGAAACCGTCTTTATGAGAATAAGCCTTGCTGCCATTTCGAGAAATTCTCCTGCAAGCTCCAGATCGTGCACCCGCGCTTGCTCCAGATACAGCATATACTGTTCCAGAAGGCTTGATATTTCTATATCATATATATTGAGCTGATGCTTTGATATAAGGCTGAGAAGCAGCTCCATAGGTCCTTCAAAGACATCAAGCTTAAATGAAATCTTTTCCATTTATTCTTACCGCAGCAGAGCATTTATTACAATATCTATCCAGTTTGTAAGGAAAAAGAACAGGTCATAGATCTTGTTTGCAATAAACGTCATAGGGATATTAAGTGCTTTAAACAGTACGAGTACCATAAACACAATAGAAATAACCATCTGATTGCGCTGAATCCATATTACCGCACGTGTAGGAAGGAATTGCATAAGCACATTTGAGCCGTCCAGCGGAGGGATTGGTATGAGATTAAATACAGCCAGTCCTATATTTATAGAGCAAAAAATACTTAATACACTTGCTAAAGCTGATAAAATATTGTAGAGTGCCGTATTACTAATAGGAATACAGCAAAGTACACGGAGCGCCATTAAAGATATAAACGCTGCCAGAAGGTTTGAAAGCGGCCCCGCAAGGGATGTCCATATAACGCCTTTTTTTGGATTACGCATGGCGTTTGGATTTATCGGAACAGGTTTTGCCCAGCCGAAACCTGTAAGCAAAAGCAAAACTGCGCCTGCCGGATCTATGTGTGTAAGCGGATTAAGTGTAAGTCTTCCGGAACTTTCAGCGGTATAATCACCGCATTTTTTTGCTATGAAAGCGTGCGCGTATTCATGAAGCGGCAGAATGAGAAGAATGACAATTATTCTTACAATTATCGTATAAAAGTCCAGATTTAAAAAATTCATTTTTTTTACCTCGCACTAATGGATTTGAGTTATTCTTTATATTATACAACATTCCCGATTAAATTTCAAGAGAAAATTGTCACTAAATGCGCAATAAAAAATTTTTTTGAAAAAAGCTCAAAAGCACTTGCATTTTTGTTTTGAATCTGTTATAATAGAATCTGTTAGTTTGTTAAAGGAGGTGCAGCCTACTATGGCAAAATGTGAATTTTGCGGCAAGGGTGTTACATTTGGTATTAAGGTGTCTCACTCACACAGACGCTCCAACAGAACATGGAAGCCGAACGTAAAGCGTGTAAAGGCTATTGTGAAGGGTACGCCCTGTCATGTATACGTTTGCTCCAGATGCCTGCGCTCCGGCAAGGTCGAGCGTGCGTAATCGGTTGTTTTAACCGATGCTTCAGATAGGAGAAGATGTTCAGGAGAGCTTTCCGAAAGGTGAAGCTGCTCCTGATTTTTCTATATTCAAAATAGATTTACGCTATTTTTATAAAAAAGCTTGCAATTTTGTGCAATGTATGGTATAATAGCTTTATCCTGCACTTAATGTGAGAAAATTTTTAGTATAGGAGAATGAATATGGCACAGATGAAAAAACCTACTGTAAAAAATCCCGAGCTTGTTTCTGCAATGGCGGACTTTAAGGCAAATGCAACTCCTGCCAATGAAAAGTCAATGACAGATGCTATAAAAAACGCTCAGCTTATTGCACCGGTAATAATGGACGATATTCCGGACAATCTTGAAGCAGGCGAAAAATATACCGCACAGGCTAAATTTATGCTGGTACAGCAGAAGAACGGCACGAAGTTCTTCCCTGTATTCACAGAATGGCTGGAGCTTCTCAAGTGGAAAAACGATCCTGATTGCAAAACAGTTACTATGGGATTCGAGCAGTTCTGCAATATCGTGGGAATGTCTATGGAATCAAACGGACTTGTCATCAATCCCGGAGAAGACGGCTTATTGCTTACAAGACAAAAAATGAGCGAGCTTATAGGCAGAGATCTCACTCCTAAGACTCCTGCGCCAGCGCCTGTTCCGCCGGCTCCCGAACCTGAAATTGACCCTTCAAGAATGCTTTTTGGAAGCGATAAGCAGACAAACCCTGATCTTATCAGCGCAATTGATGCGTTCCGCAAAGAAAGAACGCCTGAAAAGGAACAGGCTATGATATCTGAAATCCAAAAGGCAAAATTCGTAGCTCCTGTTCAAATGGAACTGCCTGCGAATATGAAGCTTGAAAAGGGACAGACACATAAAGCACAGGTTAAGTTTGTTATGATTCAGCGCGATAATAAAAAGTTTTTCCCGCTGTTTACAGATCAGGGAGAGCTTGCAAGATGGAAAAATATACCTGAACATAAGACAATTCTTCTGACATTTGAACAGTACAGCAATATGCTTGCACAGCAGGGCGGAGAAGCTGAAGGTCTTGTTATCAACCCGTTTGGCGCGGCATTGCCTATGCCAAAGCAGCAGGTTCTTGCCATGAGAAACGGTGCGCAGCTATATGATTTAAAGACTATGCCTATGGATCTTATAAATAAGCTGAGGGAACATTTTGAGAACGAGCCTAAAGTTCACGCTGCATGGATAATGGGTATGCGTATGAACGGCAAGGAAAGCTATATGATACTTGCCGACCATGATGCAGTTAAATCAGCAGAGGAGCAGAAGGCGCTTTATGACCCTATTGCAAGCATCGTAAGTCCGTTTACAAATGGCAGTCCATGCGGAATTGTGCCCGCAGGTGTTCCGCAGTCAAAAAGCATTATCAGAGGCAAGGTGCCGTTTTATAAAGAATAAAAAGCTTAACCGCATCGGAAAAAAATCCCGGTGCGGTATTTTTTAGCTTACATCATTGCATAAGTTCAGCTCTTATGGTAACACGGCTTGTACCGCCGTAAGTACATGTAAACAAAGTCAAATCCCATTCATCTGAATTTGCAGTCATGGCGGCACTGTTTTGTCCGCCGATTATCTCGCTGCCTGTGACTGTATATGTATACTGCGTGCCGTTCCCGTCAACGTAGATTATCTCGTCTCCGGAAACAAGTTCGGCTATATGCCCGAAATGACAACTGTAATTATGAGCGGCTATCACAAGATCTCCGCCTTCCGCAGAGCCGTAATATCTGCACGGAGCAATTTTAAGGTTAGGATAGCTCCACTCGCTCATTACGGGCAGTTCAAGCCCCAGAGATGGAAGATAGAGGATTCCCATATATGAATACTCATACACATAATAGTAAGTTTCCGCAGGCTCTTCTGCTGATATTCCGTTTTCTTTTTCGTATTCAGCAAAGATATCGGGCTTTGGAAGTTCGCTGCCCGAGCCTTCAAAGCTTTCCGAAGGATTTTCAGTAATAAATATATCTGAAATGCCGGTCTGCTCATCTGCTTGAACTTCGGGCATTTGTTCTTTCAGCTTCGCTAAAATATCTGCTGTTCTGTATTCAGCACGGCTGTCTTCCGCTCTGTTGTAAATAAGCAGAGACAAAGCCGCAAGCAGCAGCACCGTTCCTGCTATGCATAGGTAAGTACCACGTTTTATTTTCATCTGTATTTTCCTCTATTTATTTTTATTATGGTAAACGGTAAAGCAATTCCCGCCATAATAAATTGCAGCGTCAATCTTGGAATTGCATAAATAAATTATACCACTTTTTATTATATGTGTCAATTATTCTATGATTTTTTCTTAATAAAGCGCTTTATCTCACGAATGAAAGCACTGCCGTATTTCTGTGAGCGCATTATGCCTACACCTGATACAGTTATAAACTCCTGAGGCGTTTGCGGTTTTTTACGGCACATATCACGGAGGGCTGCATTAGAAAATATCATATAGGGCGGAATATTTTCTCTTTCTGAAATTTTCTCCCGGAGTTTCCTGAGACTTTGAAACAGCTCTTCCTCATTGGGGCTGATGTTTAAAATATCCGTATTTTCCTCTTGAACCTTGGTTACATACATTTCAACAGTTCTTTTTTTTCTTATAACTTCAGCAGACAGAGGAGTAAGCACAAGCTCTGAATATTCTTTATAAGGTTTAGTGTTTAATTCTCCTCTTGCTATAAGAACGTCTATCATATGTATTACGGAAGAAACGCTGCTGTCATTCATTATACCATATGTTGACAGATTTTGAAGTCCCATTGATAAAACGGTTTTATCTTCACTTCCTGTAAGAACCTGTGCCGCTTTGGTGCGGCTTAGGTGGTATCCTTTTTGCGCTCCTCTGTAAACACAGGAAATTATCTTTACAGCTTGGAGAGTAATGTCTTTTTTTTCAGTGCCGCTTTTGCATCCTGAACAGTTCCCGCACGGAACGGCAGGCTTTTCACCAAAATATTTCAGCATGTAGTTTCTCTGGCACTCTGCCGAAGTACAGTAAAATGTCATAGACCTGAGTCTGTCCTTTGCTTTACCTATAAGAGACTTTTTGAGAGCGTCATCTTCGATTTCAGTATTTTCCCGAAGCTGTTCTATGAGAAATTCATTTGTGCGCACATCTCTTCCGCTGTATAAAATCACGCAGTCTGCCGGTTCGCCGTCACGTCCGGCTCTTCCTGCTTCCTGATAGTAGCTTTCTATATCCTTTGGCATATTATAATGTATTACAAATGACACATTGGATTTATCTATACCCATACCAAAGGCGCTGGTGGCAACCATGATGTTTTTTCTGTCGTAAATGAAATCCTCTTGATTACAAGAGCGTTCGTTTACAGAAAGCCCTGCGTGATAACGTGTAGCATTAAATCCGGCGTCTGTGAGTTCATCGCAAAGTTCTTCTACCTGCTTTCTGGAAATACAATATACAATGCCGCTTTTGCCATCATATTTTTTTAGAAGTTTTATGATGAGGGCAGTTTTGTTTGTCGTTTTCTCCACGCCAAAATAGAGATTCTTTCTGTCAAAGCCTGTGGTTATTTCAGCAGGCTCATGAAGTGCAAGAAGTTTAATAATATCCTGCTTTACATTATTTGTAGCAGTTGCTGTAAACGCTCCTACAGGAGGGCGTACAGGAAGCATCTCTATAAATTTTGCTATATTAAGGTAACTTTGCCTAAAATCCTGTCCCCATTGTGAAACGCAATGAGCTTCGTCAACTATTATCATGGATATAGGATAATTTAAAGCGAAACGCAGAAGCCCGTCTGTAAGCAGCCTTTCCGGAGCAATATAGAGGAGCTTATATTCTCCGCGCTTTGCCGTATGCATTACCGATTGATACTCTTCATATGTTTGGGAGCTGTTTATAAAGGCGGCAGCGATTCCGGATTGTATAAGACTTTCAACCTGATCTTTCATAAGTGAAATAAGCGGCGATATAACCAAAGCCGTTCCATTCATGCATATAGCCGGCAGCTGATAGCATATTGATTTTCCCGCGCCTGTAGGCATTACAGCAATGACATCACGTCCGTCAAGAAGGGCGTTCACAGCTTCTTCTTGTCCTTCTCTGAAATACGCATATCCGAAGTATTTGTGTAATAATTCCAGTGCAGTCATATTTTTACCCGCTTTCAAATTAACTTTTTTATGATATAGTTGCCTATATGCTTTGATTTGCGTATATGCAATAACTATTATATCATACTTCATGGAATTTTTCAATTAAAATTGTAAATGCCGTGGTTTCGATTAAAAAAAGACTTGCAATTTTGTGTAATGTATGATATAATAAAGCCATGCGCCTGTAGCTCAGCTGGATAGAGCGTCAGACTCCGACTCTGAAGGCCGTGCGTTCAAATCGCATCAGGCGCACCATATATAGCTCCCTTCCGAATTTTACACAGGGAGAGCTTTTGCCATTTTATTTTTAATAGTATTGACGGCTTGTCAATGATGCTCTTTTTTCGCCCCGAAGCAGTTCCGTTTCGGGGCTTTTTGTATTCGTT
>CAZINV010000011.1:0-11746 GCA_964540685.1 uncultured Ruminococcus sp. | reverse complement strand
TTTTTCCGTAATAAATGAAAGCATGTTTAGGAACTCCTTTATCTATCTATATGAATCCGTGTGCAGCGTTGCTTTTTTCGCTGCCATCTGCACCTCCATGCATACTGTGTAATTCAAGGCATCAGCATATTTGCGCTATGCCTTTTGTAAAAAAATTATAAATGAAATCAGGTAAAAACCATATTTTACACATGGTCTGCATGGTCACATTCTCCATCGCCTGCCGCGCCTATCATGTCCTTGCCGCGGATAGCATAGCGGTCACGATACTGGCTTACATACGAGCCGATAAGATCGGAAACTTCTCTGGGGCATTTGACAGAAACAATGTGCTTTTCGGGAGTATCTGCATCTTTGCAGAAAAGAATTATTGTACCGCAGCCAAATATGCGCTGCCATAAGCTTCGGCTGAGACTTTTATCTACTATGCGATATATCTCCAGCTCGTCTTCCTTTACGTTCAGAAAGCCTTCACGTGTTATGACCCTGTTTTCAGTAAGGTAATATCGTGTAAAGGAAAGCGGCAGTCCGAATATGGTACGTTTCTTGTCGCTCCATACATAATCAATCTGTTTGTCCTTTTTAGGCATTGCTGTAACACTCCCTTTCTATATAGCATAAATGCATATATACATATAATATATTTTACCATAAAACAGCCCTGATTGTCAATTATAATCCGTTGATTTATTGCAGTTTTCCCCGATTTTGTCTAATTTTTACAAATAAAAATAGTCTTTATAACCTATTCGCCGATGTCCCGTTCTCATCTGCCTGTTCGGCGGGATTATGATTTGCAAAGGTGTCTGCGTCCTATTACACTTCAAATGTGCCTGATAAAGCGCCGCTCCGATTAAAAAATGAGAAAACTAAGTGATAAAAATGAAAGGTTTCAAATAATTAAGAAATGGCTATTGCAATTGACGTTTAAAAATGGTAAAATAATTCTATAATATGAAGCAGAGATGCCATCTGCACTTAGGATGTAGAATTGTATGAAAGGAACGTCTATATGTATCGTTTACTTATTGTTGATGATGAAGCCAATATTCGCAACGTTGTCCGTGAATATGCGGAATTTGAAGAATACGAGGTCGCCGAAGCTGAAAACGGTATGGAAGCTGTAAAGCTTTGCCGTGAACAGAATTTCGATCTCATAATTATGGATGTTATGATGCCAAAGCTGGACGGTTTCTCCGCCGTAAAAGAAATACGCAAAAAAAGCAGCACTCCGGTTATAATGCTCTCTGCAAGAGGCGAAGAATACGATAAGCTTTTCGGTTTTGAAATCGGCATAGATGACTATGTTGTAAAGCCGTTTTCACCGAAAGAACTTATGGCAAGAGTGCGCGCAGTGCTCAACCGCCGCAACACGTCTTCTGATTCTGCCGGTTCTTCTCAGAAACTTAAATTTGGAGGTCTTGAAATAGATCTCGCAGGACGTGAGGTTTATGTAGACGGACAGAGAGCGTCAATGACGCCAAAGGAGTATGACCTGCTTTTCTATCTTGTTAAAAATAAAGGGCTTGCCCTGACAAGAGACAAGCTTTTAGAAGAGGTTTGGGGATATGATTTCTTCGGTGATGACAGAACTGTTGATACTCACATAAAAATGCTAAGAGGAAGTCTTGGAGCATACAGAAAATATATAGTTACACTGAGAGGAATGGGTTATAAATTTGATGCTGAAGTTTAAGGATATTCGTCTTAAAAAGAATCTGTCCATCAGAGTGAAAATATGGCTGTTTTTTATGATGCTGATATGCATTGTGTTCATACTTATGTGGACCTTTCAGGTTGTTTTTCTCGGACAATTCTATGAGATAATGAAAGCTTCTTCTATATCAAGAGCAACAAAAAGCCTTGCCAAAACGTACCAGACAGAATCCTTTGCAGAAAATCTGGATAAAGTTGCAATACAAAACGATATGTGTATTGAAGTCCTCAGCGCCGACGGTACAGAGACAAATTATAAATGCGTATTCAGCGGAAACTGTCTGCTTCACAACGGAAGCAACGACATATATTTTTATTACATGGAGCTTAAGCAGAATAAAGGAAACGAAATTACAAGAAAATCCTATAATAACACCATGCAGAGTGAAATGCTTATATACGGCTGTCCGCTCTATAATGAAAATCAGGAAATTGCAGGCTACATCATTACAAATTCACGTCTCGTACCTGTAGAATCCACCCGTCATATTTTACAGAATATAACCATGATTATAACCATTGCTCTTGTTATCGCAGGAGTGATACTTTCAGCATATGCAGCCGAAAACCTGGGTATGCCTATAAAAAGACTCAATAAATCCGCAAGGCGGCTTGCAGGCGGCGACTATACCGTAAGCTTTACCGGCGGCGGATGCGCAGAGGTCGACGAACTTGCCGATACGCTTACTTATGCATGCAATGAGCTTTCAAAAGCCGATGAGATGCAGAGAGATCTTATTGCTAACGTTTCCCACGATATGCGTACTCCGCTTACTATGATGAAAGCATATGCTGAAATGATACGTGATCTATCAGGGAACAATCCTGAGAAACGTGAACAGCATCTAAACGTTATAATCGAAGAAACGGACAGATTATCGCTTCTCGTAAACGATATGCTGGATCTTTCAAAGCTTGAAAGCGGTACTCAAAAACTGGAATATCAAACTATAGATATAAGCGAAAAGCTTCATGAAATTGCTTCACGTTATGAAGGACTTTCGGAAAAGATGGGATATCATCTTATATTCACGGGAGACGCGCCTTATATGATTTACTGTGACAGCGGAAAAATCGAACGTGTTATATGCAACTTGCTTAACAATGCTATAAATTATACTTCAAAAGAAAACAGAACAGTAATGCTGCGCCAGATAAACCGTCCAGACTGCGTGCGTATTGAAATAACCGACACGGGCGACGGCATTGAAGAGGATAAAATAAAGCTCATCTTCGATAAATACTATCGTTCTGAAAACCATAAGCGTGAAGTTGTGGGCACAGGCCTTGGCCTTTCAATTGTCAAGACTATACTTAAAATGCATGGTTATAATTACGGCGTAAACAGTAAACTTGGTGAAGGCTCAACATTCTGGTTTGAAGCAAATGCAGCTATGCCTGTGAACAACGAAGAACAATGACCTTTATACAACAAAAGGCTTATCCAAACCGGATAAGCCTTTTTTACATTTATTAACTCTAAGCTTAATCTGCTACATACGGCAGAAGAGCTATATGTCTTGCTCTCTTAATAGCAGTAGTCAGTTCACGCTGATGATATGCACAAGTACTGGTTACTCTTCTCGGAAGAATCTTTGCACGCTCAGTCATGCACTTCTTCAGTTTAGCAACATCTTTGTAATCAATTTTATCTATGCGATCTGCACAAAACATGCAAACCTTTTTACGTGAACGCTTATTGTTTCTTTGTGTTCTCTCCATTTTCTATATCCTCCCATCTGATGATATTTCAAATTAGAAAGGAACTTCCCCATCGCTTAGTATCTCTTCAAAATCTCCTAGATCTCCAAGCTGAACAGCGGGCGGCGGAGCTGCCTTGGTTTCAGGCGCTGATGCCGAAGATGCCGGCTGAACATAAGACGGCTGCTGATAAGCTGCCTGATAGCCGCTGTTCTGAGCTGCATTCTTGCTTTCTCCGAAGCTCACATTGTCAGCCTGAACATCCATTGTGTAATGCTTCACACCATTCTGGTCTGTCCAATCATTATTTCTCAGGCTGCCTTCTACAATAATCATACTGCCCTTATGGAAATAACGATTTACAAATTCAGCTGTCTGACGCCAGCAGGCAACATTTATAAAATCCGCTTCGCGTTCGCCTGTCTGCTTATTTGTAAACGGGCGGTTTACCGCTACTCTGATTCTGCAAGTTGGAACACCGTTAGGAGTCTGGCGAAATTCAGGGTCAGCGCAAAGTCTGCCCATCAAAATAACTTTATTCAGCATATCCGTTCCTTTCTGTCAATTTTACATTTTGCTTATGCAGCCACAGTTACGAGAAATCTCAATACACCGTCAGTGATGTTCAGTACACGTTCAAGCTCAGCCGGAAAATCCGGTGCAGATGTGAATGTATACAGTGTGTAATAGCCGTCCGGTTCATCGTTAATCGGGTACGCCAGCTTGCGCTTGCCCCATTCGTCGATGCTTTCCAGTGTCGCTGCTTCTTCGATCTTGGTCTTGAACTTAGCTACCAGATCCTTTACTGCTTCTTCGCCGTTTGCCAGGCTGTATACAGCCATAAGCTCGTACTTTTCAATCTTCTTTGCCATTTTTAATACACCTCCTTTTGGATTCCGTCTGTGCTTTAACATTTACACAAACAAGGACAATACATCTATTGTACCACGCTATCCACTATTTGTCAAGACTTTTTCTGAATTTTTAATCTAATATTTAAATTTGCAGAGCACATTAAGCGCATCCTCTGCCGCTGTAACAGGCAAAACCGTAAAAGCCATTATTATTTATTACGTCTATACTTTACAGCCTTGAACACAAGCACTTCTATAACTATAACCGCTGCCAATGCCGCTGTAAGAATAAGTACTATTTTTAAAGGGAAATCCGAACCTGTTCCTGAATTTAATTCCTCGCTTGATGCAAAGCTTACTGAAGCACTGTCAGGAGTATTGGCTGATGGTGTGTTCTGAGCTTTTTCTGAATCAGGAGTAGCCGCACTTACTGCGCCTGCCTTAATTCCTCCGTTTTCTTCACATAGGAAAGCTGTAATCCATGCCAAAGGCGCATTCCAGTTAATAGTACATTCATTGACAGACCAGGCTTCAACGTTATCAAGGTAACACTTGGCAGGTGCAATAGCGCCTTTTACCCAGCCGCTGCCCATTACCCACGGATCCTGCATACCTGAATTAGGTCCGCCTACAAGTACTCCGGCAGGAGCAGACGGAAAGCCTTCTACCGATTGCGCACACCAGTAACGATGATGAGGATTTTCCACTGAATGCGAACCATAACCCGTTACATAACTGTAATCCATAGGATTTCGTCCCAAAAGATAATCAGCTGCGCTTACAACTCCGTTCATATATTTAGCGTCCCCTGAAAGGTCAAATGCTGCCGCAATTACAATGGCATTATCTGCAACAAATGAATTTGACCCCCACACATAGCCTACTGTATCATCTTCATAGCTGAGCTTGCTCTGACCATAGGGCTGACCGTAGCCCTGTTTCTCTTCAATATCAAGATATGTATCCGCCGCAGATATTACTGCCTCTTCAAGCTTAGAAGCATCGCTTCCAAGGCAATCTGTATCAAGTACAAGAGTAAGATTGCCTAAAGCCGCAGTGTTCCCCCAGTCAAAGCTGCCTACTACTCCGTTTGTCTCTCCTCCTGTAAGATTTACGGGCACATTCAAATACCAATCTGACGCTTTCATGTCATCAAGATAATTTTTATCGCCTGTTGTACGGTAAAGTTCGCATGCTGCCCAATAGAATTCATCCTCTGCATTGTCATCTCCATAAGCTCCTCCGCCTATGGACTGGTCAAGAGGGGCATACATATCCGGATGGGCTTTAGCTGCTTCATACGCCTTTTCAGCTGCTTCAAGGCACTGCGCTGCAAACTGAGTATCTATATTCTGCCAAAGGCGCGATGCTTGAGCGCAGGCTGCCGCAAGATTAAGAGTAGCCGTTGTTGTCGGAGGCTTTATAATACGTTCTTCATTATCATCGGCTGGCGCAAGTCCGAGAGCAGTCCACTTTATGTCATGAACCTTGTGATAAGCCATTCCCTCATATTCTCCGCTCTGCACCATCATTTTCATAATCCACTCTATTTCATAGCGCGCTTCATCAAGCAGATCAGGATATCCGTTTGAATTTTCCGGAATATTCATAGTACCGTCTGCATATACGGATTCCGTACCGCGGCTGACGGCTCTTTCGTACTGATTTTGCATAATCCATACAGAAATTCCGCCGTTGACAACATATTTTCCATGGTCACCGGCATCATACCAGCCGCCTGTTACGTCCTGAGTACCGCCGTTACTGTTTAAATCATTCCAGTCTGTAGTAATACGCGCTACATCGCTTGCATGACCGGCTGCTCTTGCGAGCGCATCTTTGTCGCCCGATGTGATATATTTGCTTTCAATAGCAATTCCGCTTCTGTTTTGATAGAAGTAGTTAAGCGAGTCATAAAGCATTCCGGAATATATATCTGTGCCGCCTATAGTAAATTCACGGCTTACAAGCGTTCCCGCTTTAAGGGTGTATGTCCCTTCCTCCTTAAAATCGGAGAAATCGAGAACTTGTACAGAATCTCCTGAATCTTCGTCTATTCCCATAGGCTCGGATTTACCGGTATAGACTTCTTTATTATTTGAATCAACAACTGAAAACTCAATTTCTTCCGTATTTTCAGTGATAAGCGTAGCCTTTTTGGCAGCTTCTGTGAAATATCCCACTTGATTTGTCACAATAGCAGCTCTGTTCCACTCTTCTTCCGCCACATAATCGTATTCATCACTGTTCGTGCATATAAGAGACATATTGTCAAATGTAAAGACAGTTCCGTCCGGTACGCTGTCTCCGCCTATATGAAACGCCCATTCAACTTCAGCGGTTCTGCTTGCGGTAAAAGTACCCTTTACAGTTTCAGTCTGACCTGCCGTAAGCGGCTTTACGTCCCAAAAGCTGTCAAAAGAACTGTCATCAGGATTGCCGTGCCAGTCTTCGGCAAAAGGCTCAGCCATATCGCCTATTTTAGTATAATAGGTACAATCATTGCTTGCCGTAATATCGAAGGAGACCTCATACGTACAGCCCTGTGAAATTGTAAGACCTCTGTGCCTGAATTGACAGTCCCATCTGTCTTCTCCGCCCTTTGATGCTCCGCCTGAGTTTATAATTGTTATAACGTACTTACCGTCTTTTATTTCGAAGTCCATTTCACCGGGCGATGACTCGCATACGTGCCACGGCAGACCCACTCCGCTTGAAAAATCAGTCTGTCCAAGCATCTGACCTGCAAAGGCTGTCATAGTATTTCCTATAAAAGCAGCGCCTATAACAGCTGACATTATAGCAGCAATCGTTTTTCTGATTTTATTTTTCATTGAATTCCTCTCCTTTTACAAAATCTTATAACCTGTTCACCGATGTTTCCTTCTCACTTGCCGGCTCGGCGGTGTTTCCTTAATATTACATCATTTTTTTGATAAAATAAAGCGAAATTGCGCAAATTCATGCAGATTTGGAGCGATGCACAATACAGAACTTATATTTTTATCTTTTTTATTATAATTTAACATAAAAAATAAAACGGTCAAAATAATTGAGCCATATAAAAAAGAGAAATTCCGGCTGGGATATGGTATAATAAGTTTACCGCGCAAAGATAATGTGCTATGCAAATTCAAAAAAAGCATTGACAAACGTTATTAAATATAGTATACTAAAATGTATATACTTAAAAATTCAGAGAGGACGTGCATATTATGCTGCTGGACAGATACCTGCCCCGAATAGATTTTGACAGCTATGAGGACTTTAAAGAAAATTATAAATTAAACATACCGGAAGACTTTAATTTCGGCTTTGATATTGTGGATGAATGGGCAAAAAGAGAACCGGAAAAAATGGCTCTTGTCTGGTGCGACGATGACGGCAATGAAAAAAAACTGACATTTACCGACATATCCAAGTTATCTAACCAAACTGCAAACTACCTCAAAAGCATAGGAGTAAAAAAAGGCACCGTTGTTATGCTTATTTTACGCAGACGCTGGGAATACTGGATATGCGCCACAGCTCTTCATAAGATCGGTGCCATTCTTATTCCGGGTTCGCTGCAGCTTTCTAAAAAAGATTTGATTTACCGCGGAAACAGCGCAGATATTCACACTATAATCTGCTTAGACGACCCATATGTTATAGAACAGGTTGAGGCTGCGGAAAAGGATATCAAGAGTATTGTAAATAAGATATTGGTAGGTACAAATAGAGATGGCTGGAGAAGCTTTAACGAAGAAGCATTCGCTTTCTCAGATGAATTTCCTCGTCCTACAGGTAAAGATGCTACTAAAGCAGATGAAATCTTTTTGGTGTATTTTACATCCGGAACAACCGGCAATCCTAAAATGGTGCAGCATAACCATACTCATCCTCTCGGTCATATAGTTACGGCAAAATACTGGCAGCAGGTTCAGGAAAACAAGCTCCATATGAGCGTTTCCGATTCAGGCTGGGCAAAATTCGGCTGGGGAAAGATTTACGGTCAGTGGATCTGCGGCGCAGTTATCTTCTGCTATGACTTCAAAAAATTTGTACCTGCAAAGCTTCTTTCTATGATTGAAAAATACAAGCTCACTACATTCTGCGCACCGCCTACTATGTATCGTTTTATGTTACAGGAAGATGTTGCATCCTACGACCTCTCAAGCGTTCAAAACTTTGCAACAGCCGGTGAGCCTCTTAATCCAGAGGTTTACAACCAGTGGAAAAGACTTACAGGAAAAGAAATAAGAGAAGGCTTCGGACAAACAGAGGGCAGCGTTCTCATTGCCAATTTCCCATGGATAACTCCAAAGCCCGGCTCTACCGGCAAGCCTGCACCTCTTTATGATATACACCTTATTACTGAAGACGGCAGGGAAGCCATGCCCCACGAAGCAGGCAGCCTTACTATATGCAATTTGAACAGGTATTACCCAACGGGACTTTTTACGGGATATTACAAAAATCCGGAAATGTCAGCGGCTGTTCTGGGCGGCGGCGAATATTGCCCTCATGACGTATTTAAACCGGATGAGGACGGCTACTATTGGTTTATCGGCAGAAATGACGATGTTATAAAATGCTCCGGATATCGTATAGGACCTTTTGAGGTTGAAAGCGCTTTGGTAGCTCACCCTGCTGTTATTGAATGTGCTATAACAGCTGCTCCTGATCCGATACGCGGAAATGTCGTAAAAGCTACTATCGTTTTGGCGCGGGGCTATAAGCCAAGCGATGCCCTTACAAGAGAACTTCAGGATTTCGTTAAGAAAAATACTGCGCCTTATAAATATCCCCGTATTATTGAATACGTTGATGAACTGCCAAAGACATTAGGCGGCAAGATAAAACGTGCGCTTATAAGAAAGGAAAGCTTCGAGAATAAATAAAGGTGATATATGAAGCGTATATATTTAATTTGCAACTTGCTGTCAGGTAAAGCCTCTGCCGGAAATAATCTTGCAAAAATAATAGACATATTTACCAAAGCTAATTTCGAGGTGACTGTTCACACAACGCAATTCCAGGGTGATGGAACCGCAATGGCAAAATATGCATGTCAGCACGGATTTGATATAATCGCCTGCTGCGGCGGCGATGGTACTCTGAACGAAGTCATTAGCGGCTGCATGAATTCCGAAAATCATCCGCCAATCGGATATGTGCCTGCCGGCTCCACAAATGATTTTGCAAGAAGTCTCAATATTCCAAGAAACCACACCGAAGCGGCAGAGACAATTGTAAACGGTATCGCTCAGCCTTGCGACATAGGCAAAATGAATGATCAATACTTCACATATATTGCTGCATTCGGAGCATTTACTGAAATATCATATCAGACTGCTCAGCCTATAAAGAATGTTTTAGGTCATGCAGCGTACCTTTTAAACGGTATGCTCAGTCTGCACAAAATCAGAGCCACTCGTATGCTTATAGAGTATGACAATCATAAAATTGAAGATGAGTTTATTTATGGCATGATTACAAATTCCACATCTGTTGCAAAGCTTCTCTCTATGCCGGATATGAAAAAAGATGACGGACTTTTTGAAGTCACACTTATAAGAAAGCCCACAAATCTTATAGAATTACAACATATTATAGCAGGTCTTACAAATTTTCAATTGGGAACTGAAAAAAAATACTTTGACCATTTCCGGGCTTCAAAAATACGTATCACTTGCTTGGAGAACGAACCTGTCCCTTGGACTGTGGACGGCGAATTTGGCGGAAACAAGGCTGTAAATACGATAAATAATATTCAAAAGGCATTAAGATTTATACTGCCCTGAAATCTACATATGAAAATAGTAAAACGAGCTGATGCGTTTAACCGTATCAGCCCGTTTATTTTTATCTTATTAATTCTTTAAACCATAAACCCTGCATTTCGGAATGAATCTATTACACTGCCCAAAATATCAGCATTGGTTTTTGATACTGAGTGAAGCAATAAAATTTCACCGCCGTGTGCACTCTTCTGAATACCTTCAAGTGCCTGAGCACAATCAGGCTGCGAATCTGTTTGCCAGTCTACATAGGCATAGCTCCAGAATAAAGTTTTATATCCGAGATCACACACTGTTTTAAGGCGGTCTTCCGAATATTCACCGCATGGAAACCTAAAGTACTGCATTTCATAGCCGTACTCATTTTTAACATATTCATGCAGCGACATTATTTCCTCTATTGCTTCATCTTCGCTGAGCTTCGGCAAACTGGCATGAGTCATGCCGTGATTTCCGAGAATATGACCTTCGTCAATCATTCTCTTTACAAGCTCAGGCTCTTTTTTCGCGTAATCTCCCGTAAGGAAAAATATCGCTTTGACATTCTTTTCTTTTAACGTGTTAAGAATATCCGCCGTATAGCCATTTTCATACCCTTGGTCAAATGTTATTATAACACGCTGCCTGTCAGGTGTTGTGGCATAGGCATTATATTCGCTGTATTTTTCGTCAAATAAGACTGCATCGCCGGGACGGTTTTCACAATCCACAGATGTCCCCTGTCCATATCCCACAGCAGTATTATCGGCGAAAACGTTTCCGGAAGATACTGCAAGCAGCCAGACTGCCGTAAGGAATGCCGCCGCTGCTTTAATACGACGCTTCGTCATACCTTTGATGCTCCTTCTGCGGATTCCTCCGCAATTACAGTATAACCCGGCGGCCGTAATAAATACATGGAAAAATTTTTAAGCCGGCACAAAGTGCGCCGTCATTCATATTAGCCGTTTATATAGGACTTTACCAAAACCTGCAAAAGTTCATCTCTATCGATGTGACGGATAATACTTCTTGCGTTGTTGAATGTGGTTATGTATGTCGGATCCTCAGACAAAATATAACCAACTATCTGATTCACGGGATTATATCCTTTTTGAACCAATGCGTCATAAACTATTGTCAGGTTTTTTCTCATTTCGATCTCTTTTTCATCGTTTACGGAAAAAGTCATGGTCTTATCATACATTGATATCCGCCTCCTTAAAGTTTTTCATAAATACATTATACCCTATTTTTTCTGAATTTACAAGTACTTTTTTATAATTTTTTTATGGTTCACTAATTTTGCCATTTTAGCATATTTTAAAGATGCTTATTTAGATATATTAAACAAAGGAGAACCGCCCGATTAAGGCAGTTCTCCTGTATACGCTTTAAATTAAATTTAATTTCCCTGAATAATTGTCTGCCAGTCAGGTTCAAACCCTGCTACGGACTGAGCGTAGTATTCAAGTATATTGGTTGCATCAGCCAGATCAACTGCTGCATCGCCGCTGTCTGCGCCGTTCGTGCTTTCGGTATCTGTATCAGCAAGATAATATGCAAATTTATTAAGCTCTTCATCATCATTTAAAGAAGTTTCAAAACCTGCAACTTTATTTGCATAATAAGTCAGTGCGAGAGTCGCGTCATCTATATCTACAGAACCGTCAAGATTTGCATCGCCTTTAAGTTCCGGATTTGATTCCCCGA
>CAZINV010000010.1:0-12797 GCA_964540685.1 uncultured Ruminococcus sp. | reverse complement strand
AAGAATATGAACTGCGCTTGACATAATGGTGCGGAAGCCTGTCTGAATTGAAATTGTAATAGTAGACAGCTGGTTGTCAATGAGCTTATCCGTTTCCATAATAAGGTCAGTGCCTGAAACCATTTCAAGCGCGAAGTCTTTGTCTATGCCGATAATGGTTGAATCGTCAAGCTGAGCTGTTTTCAGAAGGCGTGCGCCGAAGGGGAGCATTGCCTCGCCGGGATTTTCAGAGGAGCTTTCAAGCATCTGATCCATGGTGAGAATATCAGCCAGAACAGCAGGGGACGCAAGGACTGTGTTCAGATTAAAGTCTGTGAACTTTCCGCAGAGTTTGGCAAGATCGCTGAATGTAAAGGAAGAGCCTGTCACATCGGTAGAAGAATCCGCGCTTGATTTCAAAACAGAAACAGCGTCTTTTATAATGGCGCCGCTGAGCTTTACGCCGACGCTTCTAAGCATAACGGCAAGAACGTCAAGTCTCTGTCTGCGTATAGCTTCATAGGAGATGTGTATTGCGCGGGCGTACTTTTTCAGATAGAGCGGATTTGTATTTTCAGTGATTTTAGTAACGGGCATGGCGTTTGTCTGATATGTTACGCTGTCATAGGAAACGCTGTCGTCAATGGCGCAGCCCATATACTGAGAGGAGGAGCATACTGTATTTACAGCTGAAATATCCGAAAGAGAGGAACTGTCAATGCCCTGGCGTATTGCTCTGCGGATAAATTCAGGGAAAAGCACGGCGCTTTCAGTAGAGGTAAAGAATTTTTCCACACGGTCGCATTCAGGACCGCTGATACGTATATCAAACCTTTTAAGCTGGCGTTCATAGGCGTCGAGCTTTTCAAGGGGCGTGTCTGTATACTGGCTTGACGGATCGAGAGATTCCAGAGCTTCAGTAAAGCTCTTATCGGAAAGATGGTAAAGACCTTTTTCAAGATGAACGTTATTATACATAAAAATTTCTCCTTTCATAATAAAGCACAAAATTCGGGATTAATCGTTTTCAAGACGTTTTTCGATTTCCATAGCCTGAGCGTTTCTCAGCCTTGCAAGGGCAAGCTCGGTTTCGTCCTGCAGGCTTATATTGTTCCATACTACTTCTGTCTCCGCATCGGAACCGCAGAGTCTTAAGAATGTTTCTCCTATTTTAGACAGCACCGGTGTCAGAAGCCGTCTGTAATATTCAAGCTCTGATGTGAGAATATCAGCCTGCTGAGCGCTCATTCTCTCTGTAGAACTCCAGTTAAGACCCAGAAGGAACGGAGGTATAGATAGCTTTGATATCATCTGTTCAAGAAGCTGTCTTACAGGAATTTCTGTGGACATAAGCTGATTTTCAGCGCCGATTACTTTAATTTCCACGTCTCCTGCGCAGATAAAATCTCTCACTTCGCCGTATGAAGCAGCTGCCATTCCGTCGCTCCATTCTCTTGCGATTGTCTCCGCGCGTTCGCCTGCGTAAGCTCTGTCGGAGGGGTCGTTTCCGGGCTTGTACACAACGGCATAGCGCACATTTCCGCATCTGTCATAATTCTGACCGATGCATTCGTATATCCGCAGCAGTATTTCCGATAAAGACGGAAGTCCTCTCAAAAGCGATGTTCCGTAAATTTCTCCTGCTGCGGGAGAAAGCGCGGTAAAGAGGATTCTTTCAGGGCGGGGAAGAGGCGTTAATTTGTCGCGGCTATCCTTTTCGGGGTAAAAAAACATGCAGCTTCCGGGAACCTTTCCGGGTTTTACAATTATCTCATCCGGTTCAGCGCATACAAGGGCGGAAATGCTTCTTGTCTTTGGATCTATGCACATTTCCCCAACAGCGTTTCCATATGTTATCAGGCTGTCCAGATAAATATCTGCAAATGCCTGAATGGAGGTCATGGCAGTTCCGACAGGTACGTTTTTGCAGAAATAATCAAGGCGTTTCTGGAAAGCTCCGTCGCTGCACCGAAGCTCAAAGCTTCCTGTAAGACGAACTATTTTCTGAATGGCAGCATCAATAATAGGCACAGAATGTCTCAGATTTCTGTAAAGCGTTATTTCGTTTGCGTTTCCGCTGCAGCCCGGGTTTCTTTTATCCGCACGTCTCGGCGCGCAGTAGAGGAGCTGCTGATTTTTAGGTTTTTCCGGCGGTTCTTTTTTGCGGAATAAACTCATTTTGATTCTCCTTTCTTTAAGGCAGCGCCGTATCTTACGAATTTGGCATCAGAGCAGCTGTATTTTCTGAGAACGGCGTTTAGCGCTGCAAGTGAAAAAGCCGTTTGTTTTGTCTCCCGCAATTTCCGACATTACAAAGTATCTCATATCGTCCATTGCATGGTCGTTTTCTTTTTTCGGTACGTCGCTGCAGGCATCTTGATCCCAGCAGTAGAGGGAAAACTCTCTTATTATATCGCTGCAGGAGGGAGAAATCATAATTTTCCCGGAAGCAAGAGCCTCGCTTGTACGCTGAATCCCCATCAATACACGGTTATCAGCTCTCAGAACTCTGAATTTTCCGTGTCTTTGTATGCAGGCTGTCATACTCGCCGCGGAAGGGTCTATTATAACGTTTTTTATGGGAAGATCATCCGCCAGAGCGCAAAGCTCTCTGTAATGCTCTTCGTCCGTTCGGGAAATCCCTTCTTTTCTCGCGTCGTAGTAGTATTCCTTCAGCCTGTACCATATGCTGCCGCATTTTCCCCAAAGACCGAATGAGGAAGGGTTTACGGTACCGTAATCGCAGGAAATACAGTATTCCGTACATTCTTCGGGAGGTTCTCCCAAATGCTTCGTTCTGCTGAACATGGGATAAACAAGACCTCCTGTTTTTGTCCATTTTCCAAGGACAAACCTGTCGTAAAACACACCGGAGTAAAGCCGCTCATATCTTTTGCGTATTTCATCGGTAAGGGACGGGTTGTCCTGCATTGTAAAATGAAGGTAGAGGACGTTTTTTTCCTCTGTTTTTTTAATCCACTCACGGTAGAACCAGTGCGACGGGTTTTCAGGGTTGCAGTTGAACCAGAGCTTGGAGCCTGTTACAGAGCATCTGGCAATAGCCTGTTCTACAAAAGAACGGGGCATAAGAGCGGCTTCGTCAAGGAGTACGCCGGAAAGAGTTATGCCCTGAATGAGAGCGGCGCTGCTTTCGTCTCTGCCGCCGAAGAAATAGAATCTGCCCTTGCCGAATCCCTCCATGGAAATATCGGCATAACTGGCGCTTGTTTTTTCTCTGCATGAAAATCCCAGATCTGCGAGTGTGCGCAGGAGAGGGGTTATCACATTTCTTTTAAGAGACGTAACGGTTTTTCCGCAGATTGCAAAATCTCCGCCGTCAAATTTCGTGACAGCCCACAATACAAAACCAAGGGACATGCATAGCGTTTTTCCGCTTCTGACCGCGCCGTCGCAGATTATGGCGTCATAGCCTGCCGTTTCAGGATAAGCCCACCATGTAAGAGCGGTTTTCTGTTTTTTTGAAAACCTTTTAAACTCCATCTTCATCAGCTCCTGCCAGCGCGTTTAAAAAGCTTTTGGCAGCGGCTCTCTGGTCAGCGTTTCCTGCATATTCCATCATTTTTTCGAGAGCCTTCTGCCTGTCGAAGAGTTTTACCTCCATTCCGCCGCCCTTTACACGCTTTATTTCAGAGACATTGTAAAGGTCGAGCTTTAAGAGTTCGTCTTCTGTTGGCGGTTCATCTCTGATTACAAGAGAAGCGGCGTCCGCCGCGCTGCCGAACGCAAGTCTTTCAAGCCCCGACATGACCTGACCTTTAGCTTCAGCCGAGAAAATCGAACGCAGCTCTGAGGTAAGGCGGCAGTATTTCTTTTTTCTGAGAACGTTTATTCCCCAGACAAGAGCGCTGCCGCGTTCGTGACCCGCCATAACCGCAGCTTCGGCGATATTGCCGAGTTTTGCATAGCAGCAGCAGAATTTTACTGCCATTTCGTCTTTGATGATAAGAAACATCTCCTTTCTTTACATTGTATTTTCAAATTTGTAAAACCTCCTTTCAAACATAGTCCCGACAAGGCAAAAACTTGAAGTTTTTTCTTCAAGTTTTCCAAAAAAATTTTTTTATAGAATAAAATTTGTATATCTGCACAAAAATCAGCCGTTAAAAACTGACAAATACGCACAAAAAAAGAGCTGCCGCAATTTTGCCTGCAGCAGCTCCTGATAAATAAATTAAATTTCGTGATTATGTCTTTTTGAAACTTTAAGCCTGTTCATAGCCTTGTTGAGAGCGGCCTGAGTATGATAATACTGCATTATGCTTTGCTTTTGCTGCAAACGCTCTCTGGCTCTTTCAGCTGCTTCTTCAGCGCGCTTTACGTCTATTTCATCGGGCAGCTCAATTGCGTCGCCCAGTATGAGCACGTAATCCTTGCGCACTTCGGCAAAGCCCTCGCTTATGGCGCAGTAACGCCACTGACCGTCAACCTTGTACTTTATCTCTCCCGGCTCAATTACTGTTATAAGCGTCTCATGCCCGGGAAGTATCCCCATAAGACCATCGCTTGCAGGGTATACAAGATGCTCGCATTCGCCTATGTAAAAAGGTCTGTCCGACGCAAGCAGCTCCAGATGAAAGGTTTTAGCCATTTAAACCTACCTCCGTTTTGGAACGCTCGATTACCTCTTCAATAGTTCCCGCCATAAAGAACGCGTTTTCGGGATAGTCATCCATTTCGCCGTCAACTATCATTCTGAAACCCTTTACGGTTTCTTCAATAGGCACGTACTTGCCTGCCTGACCTGTGAAAACCTCAGCTACATGGAAAGGCTGGGACAGGAATTTCTGCACCTTTCTTGCTCTGAAAACGGCAAGCTTGTCGTCCTCATCAAGCTCTTCCATACCTAGAATTGCGATAATATCCTGCAGCTCCTTGTATCTCTGCAAAAGCTCCTGCACCTTTCTTGCAACTCTGTAATGCTCCTCGCCTACAACGTCCGGTTCAAGGATTCTTGAAGTAGACTCCAGCGGATCTACGGCAGGATATATGCCCTGTTCAACTATTTTTCTTGAAAGAACCGTAGTTGCGTCAAGATGGGCAAATGTAGTGGCAGGAGCCGGATCTGTCAGGTCGTCGGCAGGTACGTATACAGCCTGAACAGAGGTGATGGAGCCGTTTTTAGTCGAAGTAATCCTCTCCTGAAGTTCGCCAAGCTCATTTGCAAGCGTAGGCTGATAGCCGACGGCTGAAGGCATTCTTCCGAGAAGCGCGGATACTTCCGAGCCTGCCTGAATATATCTGAAAATATTATCTATAAACAAAAGCACGTCCTGATGGCTTTCATCCCGGAAGTACTCCGCCATTGTAAGACCTGTCTGGGCAACGCGCATTCTTGAGCCGGGCGGTTCATTCATCTGACCGAATACAAGGGCGGTTTTGTTTATAACCCCCGAATCCATCATTTCATGCCACAAATCGTTGCCCTCTCTGGAACGTTCGCCTACACCTGTAAATATGGAATATCCGCCATGTTCGGTTGCGACATTTCTTATAAGCTCCTGAATGAGAACTGTTTTGCCAACGCCTGCGCCTCCGAAAAGACCTACCTTTCCGCCTTTTGCGTAGGGCGCAAGCAGATCGATAACCTTGATGCCTGTTTCCAGAATCGAGGTAACAGGGTTTTGCTCACGGAAAGACGGAGCGTCTCTGTGAATTTCCCATCTTATATCAGTCTGAACGGGACCTTTATTGTCAATGGTTTCCCCTAAAACGTTGAACATTCTGCCAAGGGTTGCAGGACCTACAGGAACTTTTATAGGACCTCCTGTATTCAGAACCTCCATGTCCCTTGTAAAGCCGTCGGTTGAAGAAAGGCAGATGCAGCGCACTATGCCGTTTCCCATGTGCTGCGTAACTTCCATAACGCAGTCTTTGCCGTTATTATCCGCAATAAGCGCGTCGCGTATCATAGGCATGCTGCCTGTTTCAAATTTCACATCTACAACAGGGCCGAGAACCTGTACTATTTTCCCCTTATCCATTAGAAATTACCTCCCGAATTTTGTGCTTCGCTTCCGCTGCATATCTCTGTAATTTCCTGAGTGATAGCCGCCTGTCTTGCGCGGTTGTATTGAAGAGAAAGAGTGTGCAGCATATCTTTGGCGCTGGCGGTAGCGCTGTCCATAGCGCTCATACGAGCCTGCTGTTCAGAGCAGAAGGATTCAACCATAGCGCCGTAAATAAGACCTTTCATGAAGTTAGGGATAAGATGGCGCATAACAGCTTTAATATCAGGATAAAACTCAGCTTCATGATGTCTGGTTATGTCATTGCCGCTTTTTACGAAGTGAGAGGCGTCCAGAGGAAGTATCTGCTGAACGCGCACTTCATATTCTGAGGAGCTGTTCATATTGGTATAGACAATATAAACGTCGTCGGCCTTGCCTTTCTGAAAGCAGTCCATAACCTCTTCGGCAATGCTTCTCGCACGGTAGAGGGTAGGATTTTGAGATGTATAGAAAAAGTTTTTGTCAAGGATTACGTTTTCTCTTTTATCAAGCTTCCGGAAATACATTCTGCCCGACTGTCCCATAACAGAGAGGAGATTCATGCCGGTATCGCTTATCATTGATTCGGCTTTTTGTATAACGTTGTGGTTATACGCGCCGCACATACCCTTGTCGGATGTTATCACAATAATCAGCTGGCTGCGCTTTTCAGGCGGAATATTCGGTCTTTCGTCGAAAAACACAAGCTCGTCAGCTTCTTCAGGGACTCTTGAAAGTATACTCCTCATGGCATACAAAAGCTTTTCAAAATACGGCTTTGTAGCGTCAAGATCCTTTCTTGCCTTTTTAAGCTTTGATGATGAAATGAGGTACATTGCGTTTGTGATTTTTTTAATATCGCTTACGCTTTTTATACGCTCTTTAATCTCGTGCATATTAGACATATCAGCTCACCTGCTTTTTATATTCAAAAGCCGCGTCTATGATTTCAGACAGCATATCATCCGGCAGAGTTTCCCTGGTTTGAATGAAATCCGCAATTTCCTTGTGATTTGTGCTGATGTGAAGCAGAAAGCCTTTTCTGAACTCAGGAATATCCTTTAAAGGAATATCGTCAAGGCAGCCCTTTGAAGCCGCTGCCAGTATAACTACCTGTTCCCAAAGAGGTATAGGATTATAGAGCGGCTGTTTTAAAAGCTCCATAAGCACATGACCGTGGTCAAGGAGAGCCTGAGTCGCAGGGTCAAGGTCTGAGCTGAACTGTGTAAATATTTCAAGCTCTCTGAACTGCGCAAGGTCGATACGCATTTTTCCGGAAACCTTTTTCATAGCCTTTGTCTGAGCAGCGCCGCCTACACGGCTTACAGAAAGACCGACGTTTACAGCAGGGCGCATGCCTGAATTAAAAAGCTCTGATTCAAGAAATATCTGACCGTCTGTGATGGAAATAACATTAGTAGGTATATATGCGGAAACATCTCCTGCCTGAGTTTCGATAATAGGCAAGGCGGTAATGCTTCCTCCGCCGTGAGCTTCGTCAAGACGGCATGAACGTTCAAGAAGTCTTGAATGGAGATAGAATACATCTCCCGGATAAGCCTCGCGTCCCGGCGGTCTGTGAAGCAAAAGGGACATGGTACGATAGGCTACGGCGTGCTTTGAAAGGTCGTCGTATACAATAAGAACGTCTTTTCCCTGATCAAGGAAGTATTCAGCCGCAGCTGTTCCCGAATACGGCGCTATATACTGAACAGGGGCGGGTTCGCTTGCCGAAGCCGCCATAACAATAGTATAATTCATAGCGCCGTGTTTTTTCAGAGTTGAAACTACCTTTGCAACTGTAGAGGATTTCTGCCCGATGGCAACGTAAATACAGATAACGTCTTTTCCGCGCTGATTTATAATAGTATCAACAGCGATAGACGTCTTTCCCGTCTGCCTGTCGCCTATAATAAGTTCGCGCTGGCCTCTGCCTATTGGAAACATTGAATCTATAGAGAGTATGCCTGTCTGCAGCGAAACGGATACAGATTTTCTGTCCGCAACGCCTGCCGATTCACGTTCGATAGGATAGAAATCCTCCGCTATAATATCGGGACCGCCGTCAATTGCGCCGCCCAGCGAGTTCACAACACGTCCTATCATGCTTTCTGCCACTCCGATGCCGGCACGTTTTTTTGTTCTCATGACCTGAGAGCCTTCCGTAATGCCTCTGTCGCTGCCAAGCAGAACTACGCCTATTGTTTTTGATTCGATATTCTGTACGATTCCCCGTGTTCCGTTTTCAAACTCCACAAGTTCGCCGTACATAACCTTTTGCAGACCGAATACAGTGGCTATACCATCGCCTGCACGCACCACTGTACCGGTTTCCATAAGTGCTGATTTGCGGTCAAAATCCGCGATTTCGCTTTTCAGCACAGAAATAATATCACCGGCATTCATTGACACCGCTGTCACCTCCGCATAAGCTTTCGACGCATCAGCGCTACTTTATGTGCAGTGCTGAGGTCATACCGTAAATTACCGGCATGGAGTATAAAACCTCCTATAAGCTCTTTATTTTCTTTCAGTTTGAGTTCAACCTCTTTATAGCCGGTTTTCTTTTTGATAAATTCGATAATACGCTCTTTCTGTTCTTCAGTCGGCGGCGTTACATATTCAAGAGAAGCTCTTATAGTATGAGAAGCGGTTTTATTTCTGTCCTTATTATCTGAAGCATCAGGATTCATAAGACTTTTTTTCAAATCATTTACTCTTTTTCTTGTGCTTCTGTCATACCTGAAATCACCGGCAGTGAGAATAAATCCGCCCATAATATCCGGATTGCGGACAAGCTTAAGCTCCGCCTTTTCACAGCCCGTTCTGCGTTTTACAATTTCAGCTATACGAGCCTTCTGCTCTTCCGTAAGAGGGGTGACATACTCTAAAACCGCCAGGATACAGCCGTCCGCCATTCGCCGTTTGTCACGATAGGAACTGAATATATCCCGCGCCTCGTCTGAGTCTCCGTTTCTGCAAAGCACTTTGAAAAAGCTGTGCAGCGAAGAGGGAAAAAGCCTTTCAATGACTCTGTCCTTTTCGCTCATCAATATAGCGGGATTTTGCAGAGCGCCGGGAAGATCGTCCGATACGGCAAGGATCTCATCCGCTTCATTTATATCCTCATAGGGTATATTAAGTTCTATGAGAACCTTTGCATAAAGCTCTGTCGCCTGTTCCACATTTATTCCTCCTCTGCAAGAAAGGCGTCAACAATGGCACGATCGTCATTCTCATTCATTTCTCTTTCAAGAACCTTTTGAGCGGCTTCCATAGCCAGGCTTACGATTTCGTTCTGCGCGCTTGCGACAGATCTTTCGCGTTCCGTCTCCAGTTCTTTCCGTGTGCTTTCCACAATGCGGTTAGCTTCCTCCTGAGCCTGTTGAGTGATAGCGGTGCTTTGGGCGTTTGCGGTTTTCTGAGCGTCTGAAATAATTTTTTTCGCTTCTTCCTTAGCGGAGGACATGGACGCCTCGTAATCGCTGCGGATCTTTTCAGCTTTAACAGATTCTTCTTTTGCCTTGTCAATTTCATCCTGCACCGCTTTTGCACGTTTCTCCAAAATGGCATTTATCCTTCCGAACAGAAATTTTTTCATGAACAGAAACAGCACTAAAATATTTATAATTGAAAATAAAATCGTCCAGAAATTAAAATCAAGCACCTAAGATCAACTCCCATTATTTCATAAGTATAAGCAGCAGAGCAACTACGAAACCGTAGATAGCAGTAGCTTCCGCAAGAGCGGCGCCCAGAAGCAAAGCCTTGTTGATGTCTCCGGCGGCTTCCGGCTGACGGGCAATAGCCTCCGCAGCCTTACCTGTAGCGATTCCAATGCCAAGTCCTGCGCCAATACCTGAGAGGACGGCAATACCAGCGGCAATAGCACCCATAATAATACAACCTCCTATTTTGCAGCGGCAGCGTTAAGCTTTTCAGCTGCTTTAAGTTTTTCATTTTCACTTTCAATTCCCTCGCCTATAAAAAGCGAAGTAAGGAATACAAATACATATGCCTGAATAGCGCCGTCGAATACATCGAAGTACATACTGAACACCATTGGCAGAATAAGACCGCAGACCTGTTCAATAAGCTTCATAACAACGAAAGCGCCCAGCACGTTGCCGAAAAGACGCATACACAGCGACAATGGCCTTATAGCGATTTCCATTATGTTAAGGGGGAGCATTATCGGCATAGGCTTGAGGAATGATTTAAAAAAGCCCTTAGGTCCCCCGTTTCCGCGAAACGCTGCAGCTTCAATGAGAATAATACTCAGAAGAGCGAACGCGGCGGTTACGTTTATGTCCTTAGTAGGCGGTTTCAGTCCGAATCCGAACATACCTATAATATTGGAAATACACAGATACAGCAGTACAGTGCTTAAATAAGGCACATACCTCCTGCCTGCCTTTCCCATATTGGCGCCAAAGAAGCTGTATACGAATTCCACTCCCATTTCAAGGAGAGCCTGAGCTTTTCCCGGGACAATTTTCAGTTTTCTGGTCATAAGAAGTACAGCTATCATTATTACAGCCATAATCCCCCACATTACAACAATAGATTCATGAATCTCTATGGGACCCACCAGAGGAATGTCTATAGGAATAGTAAACACAGTCCGGTTTTCAAGCTCTTCCACCAGTTTTTCGCCCATAAGCACCACATCCTTTACGATGGATTTATCAGTAGGCGGCGTACGCACTGACATTAAGGCAGTGCCGCGGAAATTTTGTTTTCAGCCTGATGCGTATCTGCACATCAGAAATTATGCGGTATTGCCATAATTTATATTATAGAACTGTTTTTAAAAAAAGTCAAGAGCATATTATCATTCGGGACTTGATTTTGATTAAAGCAATTAGTCAAAAAAGGCAAATAGATGCGGAGGCAGCAGCTTAAAAATTATGCATAATGCTGAAAATTGCAAAAGTACTTGACATTCTTCTTAGAGTGTGCTAAATTTATATTAGCACTCAAAGAGCTAGAGTGCTAACACTTAAAAAGCTAATCTGCCAGAATGGAGGAAGACCAGTGGATTCACGTAAGCTGCGGATACTTGCAGCAGTAGTTGATAACTATATAAAGACGGGGGAGCCTGTAGGTTCAAAGACAATATCCAGAATGCCTGAAATAAACGTGTCGGCAGCCACAGTCCGCAACGATATGGCAGTGCTTGAAGAGCTTGGTCTTTTGGAACAGCCCCACACTTCTGCGGGCAGAATCCCTACATTCAGCGGGTACAGGCTTTATATAGAAGAGATACTGGGGAAGAAAGAGCTTGATAAAGAAGAAAAAGAACGCCTTGACGAGATGATAGGCGATGAAGAATACATGACTGAGGAGCTTCTTTTGCAGAGCGCGTCAACGGCGCTGGCGGAGATAACCAAATGCGCTACGGTAGTATCGGACCTTGCGCCGAAATATTCGGTTATATCAAAGGTTGAAGTTATTCCCACAGGCAAGCGTCTGTACGTTATTCTTCTTATAACTTCAAACGGAAAGATAAAAAACAGAGCCTGCCGGATGGAATTTGATCTTACTGCGGATCATATGGAATTTTTAAAAAAGTTTCTGGAGGAGAATCTTGAAGGCGTATCCGTGGCGGAGCTTTCAGAGGAAAAGCTTGACAATCTGGTAACGGCAATGGGAACCTATATGACAGCCCTTTCTCCCCTTGTAAAGGGAATCTGCGAGATGTCAAGAGATTTGCAGAAAAACGAGGTATATGTTACCGGAGAGCAGAATCTTCTCACATGCGGAGATCTTGATAAAGGCGAGGTTGCGCGTTTTATTTCGCATAAGAACGAACTTGACGCTCTCCTTGATGACAGCATGAGCGGAGTTCAGGTAATGTTCGGCGAGGAAGAAAATCAGGGATTTGCCATAGGCAACTCAAGCATGATTGTTTCCAAATATCAGAAAGGCGGCAAAACAGCAGGTTCTCTGGGGGTTATAGGTCCCGTGAGACTTGATTATGCAAAAATAATACCTTATATAGATTATTTTACGGAAAAGCTTACCCGATTCCTTTCGGATCAGGGTGAGGGAAAGGAAGATGACAATGGGAAATAAAGAGCTGGATGACCTTATAAAAAAAGAATCCGAAGATTTGAAAAAAGCAGAAAAGAAAAAAGCAGAAAAGAAAGAAGCGGAAAAGGAAAAAAAGAAAGAAGAGAAAGAAAAAAAAGAAGAGAAAGAAAACGCCGGCGCTGAAATTGCCGACAGCGAATCAGATGAGCTTGACACATTGAAAAACGCTCTTTCAGAGGCGGAAAAGGCGCTGGAGGATGTAAAGGATCAGCATCTGAGGCTTATGGCGGAATATCAGAATTACCGCAACCGTACTGCCGAGGAGAAGAAGAAGATATACGGAGACGCAAAGGCGGACTGTGTTAAGGAACTTCTGAATGTTGCTGATACCTTTGACAGAGCTGTTGAAGCTGAATGTTCAGATGAAACCTACAAAAAAGGAGTGGAGCTTACCTATAGCCAGTTTAAAAAAACATTTGAGAAGCTGGGAATAAAGGAGGTTGATCCATTGGGCGAGGAGTTCGATCCGAATCTTCACAATGCCATCAGGCAGGTTGAAGAGGGAGATTATAATGAGAACCAGGTTTGCGAGGTTTATCAGAAAGGATATATCCTTGGAGACAGACTTGTAAGGCCTGCCGTTGTGGCAGTAAAGGCATAGGCTGACAGTAATAATAAAATAAAAAAGGCAAATAATCATTTAAAAGGGGCGAAAGTCCCGGACTGAAAGGAAGAATTCATTATGGGAAAAATTATTGGTATTGATTTGGGAAC